>JBDTTT010000046.1:0-39204 GCA_039930485.1 Chryseolinea sp. | reverse complement strand
GCTGTGAAGATGGGTTTAATTTCTCATAACAACGCGATCACTGCTGCAGAGCTTGATCATGGTCACCGAATTACATACACTTTAGACACATTGGAGCGGGATGCTCGTGCGGCAGGATTGAAGGTTGTTCATCGCTCAGGTATCTTCTTCAAAGCTTTAGCTAATTTCCAATGGGATCGTTTATTAAAGACTGATATTATTTCAAAGGAATACCTGGAAGGATGCTTCCAACTTGGACAGGTTTATCCTGACTTGTGTTCCAGCATTTTTCTCATGTGTGAGAAAGGGAACAGCGACCGGAAATAATTTCAATATGAAACGAGTCGTTTTATTAGGTAACACAGGAAATGGGATATTTCATCAGATGGTTCACCACTTTTTAAATAACAACACGCAGGTTATTGTTATAGACGGAACATTCAATTATTCACACGATAATTTAGTGCAAATCAGTGCTAAGGATTATCTCAGAGCTATGGATAGAGTTCTTTTGATGGTTGTTCCTAATATTATCAGCCAGTTAGACACAGTTTTTACAATCTTGTATTTATGTTTAAGTTTTCAGTTTAAGCGTCTAAAAGAATTTAGAAGCCTGCCTAGTCTTAAGCAGCCAATAGCAAATATGTTAACCTATTCAAGAGTTTTAAATCATGTACGATTTGATTACGCACTTTGCTTGAATGTATACTTCTTTGGGTTACCGGCTTTGCTATCAAAGTCCAGAAAATTTATTGCTCAACCATGGGGTGGTGATGTCAATAGATATGGTATATCCTCTCCTTTACGTTTTCTTTTTATGACGCAGTGTTTAAAATCTATGGATTATATCGCACCGGCTGGAAGAAGCGTGATTCCTTTCATGATCGAAAAATATAAAATCGATAAATCGAAATTTGTATTCCTTCCGCCAACTGTTGATAAAAATCTATTTCAAATTATTCCTGATGCTGAAAGAGTGAAAAGGCGGAAAGAAATGAAAATCTCATCCAATGCTGTTGTTTTTTTTTCGTGTCGAAGATTTTCCGAAGGTTGGGGTCCGCATATAGTCAAAGAGCTATTTATAAAATTATCACACGAAATTCCGAATAGTTTCTTTATAGTTTTGAGTGGATATGATAGTAATGATTTAATTGATCAGTTTAAATCGGAGTTGCCAGACAGTAGAAAAGATCAATTTCTGTTTTTGGATAAAGTGATCCCCCTAGAAGAGTTTAGTTTCTATTCTCAAATAGCCGACTTTACAGTATCTGCGATGACCAATAGGGATATGCAATCTTCGAGTATCATGCAATCTGTTGCGTGCGGAGCATATCCAATGTTATTAGAGCAATTGGAGTACAAAATTATGGTCAATGAAGGATTCAGCTCCATTATGTTTAATGAAATTGACGACAACTTAATTCAGGAAGTAAAGGGGCTAATTCAGGAACCGAATGTATTCCACGACAAGAAATCTTTGAATAAAGATTATTTTATAAAAAGAGAAACCAATAAGGACTATGTTACTATTCTCAACAGTCTTCAATTCAATACACTTGTATTCCTGATTGTTCAAAGTTTTTACTGAAGTTCTTGTGTTTATGATACTTGATAGTTTTAAACTTTTAATATCGTACTTGACCAAATGCGTATACTAGTCATTGGCGTAGGCAATCCAATCCCATCTTTTATTCTTCGCAGATTAAGGGCGTTGTCAAAGGCTGGCATTGAGTTAACCATCACAATTGAAAATTACCAACGAGTAGAAGATTTACCTAAAGCTGAATTTATCCGTATTGGTGGATCGTTAAGCCTGATTCACCAGTTCTTTGCTTTTGTACGCGCATTGTTATCGCCCTTCCTTTTTTTCCGACTAATGTCTCTTCAGTCTGAACTAAAATTCATCCAACGCCTGAAGTGGGCAGTTTTATATTTTCCCTTAGTTCGAGTAAAAACACCTGATGTTGTGCACTTTCAATGGTTGGCATCTATTCCTGAGTATTCGTGGCTGCGTAATTATTTCTCATGCCCTTTTATGGGTAGTGCACGGGGCAGCCAACTAACAGTGTACCCAAATACTCGATTCAGCAGTAAAGAAAAAATTGAAAAAGCCATCCAACGAGCAGATTACATTCATTGTGTTTCTAAAGATATGGCTCTCGCCTGCGAACGTCTAGGTGCAAACACTGAAAAGCTTATTGTAAACTACAATGGAATTAGTCTTACCCGATTCACTCCATCGCACACCACCCGTTTAGAGTCAGCAACGCTGCGATTGATTTCTATTGGCGCATTGATCTGGCGAAAAGGATATGTATTCCAGTTGCAGATCATTAAAGAACTTAAAGATCTTGGTCATTCTGTTACGCTCAATATCATTGGTTCAGGCTCTGATGAAATGGGATTGCGCTACACAGCACATCGGCTGGGCATTGAGGGGCAGGTTGTTTTTGAAGGGCAACAGAAGGAAGAACATATTCTGGTGCGCCTCCAATCGTCTGATCTGTATTTGTCGGCCAGCGCTGCTGAAGGATTGCCTAATACGTTGGTTGAGGCAGCCGCCTGTGGTCTGCCCATTGTAGCGTTTCAATGCGAAGGCGTTAACGAAGTAATTGAAGAGAATCGAACCGGTTATATTGTTGACTTTGGTGATATAAAAGAGGCTGCTCAAAAAATAGTGCAGTTGAAAGATGCAAATAAACGCGCAGCAATGGGACAACTGGCCCGCGAAAAAATAGAAAAGGAATTTGATGAAGCGCAGTGGGTTCGGAAAATGATTGATGTTTACAAAGACGTGAGCGCGAAAAAAAAGAAGAATAAATAAAGGTCTGTCTATTTATCAATATTTTTGACAGCCTTAACTACAGAAACAGATATTTAGGAGAAAAGGAATATGAAAGGAATCAGCATCAAAGAGAAAATAATTTTTTGGCTAAGTCAGTACGGTATCAATCGTAAAACGTATGACGTAAAAAAAATTCAGAACAAGCAATACAAAGTTATCCGGGGCACTATTCGTGACGAGGTTGATAAAGATGATGCGTGGATTTTTAATCTGGGTGCCAACTCAAAAGTAATATTTGATGTGGGGAGTAACATCGGGCAATCGGCCATGATGTTTATGCATCATGAAAGTGTTGAACGAATTTTACTGATCGACCCCAACCCATTGGCGCTTGCGGCTGCTGCCGAAAATCTTTTAATGAACAACCTCTCCCTGAAGGCCAGTTTTATTCCGGCCTTCTTGTCGGATAAGGAAAATGAAATTGTTGACTTTTATACCGTAGGACTTGGCGCAGCGGGCAGCAAGTATAAAGATCATGCAAAGACAGCGGCAACATTAGATACACATTTTAGTGTCTCTACCTTAACGGTTGATTACCTGGTGAAGTATTACAATGTGATTCCAGACCTGGTAAAGATTGATGTGGAAGGAGCAGAAGTAGAAGTGTTGAACGGCTCAGTGGCACTGGCCGCCAAACGAAAGGCTGTATTCTTTGTTGAGGTTCACTCCACCAATGGCATTGTGGCTAACACGGAAATGATATTGCAATGGTGTAAGTCAAATCATTATGATGCATATTATCTGAAGGAGCATATCATTCTGGAAACGGATCAGATCAAAGCACGGGGAAGGTATCATGCTCTTTTGATTCCGTCCGGATCAGCTTACCCATCGTATCTTCGAAGCATTAAGCAAGGCGATCCGATACTTTGATTTTGATTTTTGAAACGAAGATTGGAATGACCCTTTTGATGGGTCTCAAAATAATAAATTAAGGAAGAGATGAGGAGTAGTAAAAGCAATGCATAAACGTATTTTAATCTCCGGCTACGAGATTGGAGGGCAGATGCAGCTGCTGGCTGAAACATTTCGTAAGCGATGGCTGCAGGCAACATCAGCCGCATTCAACGAAGACTTTCGTGGCTATCAGAACGATGTAATGATGGCGGGCACAGGATGGAGAGGAAATCTGGATCGATTCCTTTTTTTTATATGGGCGCTAAAGCACTACGATGTATTCCATTTTTTCTGGGGCGTTAGCTTATGGAATTGGTGGCGATTCCATTTACTCGATTTACCTATCCTGAAATTATTTGGAAAAAAAGTAGTAGTGCATTTTCGCGGTCTTGATATTGTCGACATCAAGTACTTTGATTACTTACGCGAAAAGAACAGGGGAGCATCGGTTGAAAAACCAAATCTGAGCAGACCCGATCAAAAAAAGAAGATTGCAAAATGGCTGCGCTATGCTGACGTGGTTTTGGTCTCAGAGCCGGATCTCTTTGACGTGGTACCGGATGCTATCTTATCACCCCAGGTTATAGACACACGCTATTGGACTTCCACCAGCAGACCAAAGTCCGAGCAAGATGGAATCATCCGGATTGTGCATGCTCCTTCCAGCAGAAGAAAGAAAGGAACTGATTTCATTGAAGAAGCCATTAAGAATCTAAAGCAGAAAGGATATCCTGTCGAGCTGGTACTG
Organism: Chryseolinea sp.; assembly: GCA_039930485.1. GTDB lineage: Bacteria > Bacteroidota > Bacteroidia > Cytophagales > Cyclobacteriaceae > Chryseolinea. The sequence continues at coordinate 34,735 of JBDTTT010000046.1, read as the reverse complement.
GCAGAGAACCTGCCGCACCACAAGATTCGGGAGCTATATGAAATGAGCGATATTGGTGTTGACCAGGTATTGTATGGCTGGCACGGCAAGGTATCAGTAGAGTTAATGGCACTGGGGAAACCGGTGATCTGTAACATCGAAGAGCGGTTACGAAAATACCGACCCGACTTACCCATTCTTCACGGTGAACCGAAAAATCTGGAGTCGGTATTGGAAGAGTTGATTAAGAATCCGGAAAGAAGAGCAGCCATTGGAGCCGAATCAATACACTATGCCGCGCGCTATCATGATGTAGAGGTAATAGCCGATGAACTGCTTACGTTGTATGGTCAACAGGAGAAATCGTTGGTGCAGGAAAAAATTGTAGATGCCAAGACCTGGTAGAATTTTGGAGTTGTTGTTTTGTAGTAAGTTTGTGACTTATATTTTATAGATGGAAAATATTCCGTGTTCAGTTTGTCAGAGTAAGAAGCAATTAGCATTTCCGGAGGCTGATTATCATCTCAATTTACTTCCACCCCTGGCCATAAAACGTTGTGAGGATTGTGGATTTATTTTTATGAGTCCTCGTCCGGATGAACAGGAAAGGCAAATGTTATTCAGTGGCGATGTACCTGACATGTTGAAACCATATAGCATGGCGGAAGCAAATTATGGTGCTGTTACACAAAGCAGACTTCCTTTTTTTCAAAGACGCATTGCGCGTCTGATTGCTGCGAGTGGAAAGAAAGCCAATGAAATTCGGTTTTTAGATATCGGTGCTTCATCGGGCTATATGGTTGAAGCGGCAAAAGAAGCAGGCGTACAGGCAGAAGGAATTGAGCCCAGCACATCGGGTGTTGAAGCCGCTAAAGCGAGAGGCATAATTCTGTTGAAGGGCACTGCCGAGCAATTACCTTTCCCCGATAATCATTTTGATATCGTTCATTCGCATCATGTATTTGAGCACGTGGCCGATCCTCTTGTTTCAGCAAAGGAAGCCTATCGTGTATTAAAGCCCGGTGGACTTGTATTAATTGAAGTGCCTAACCAGTTTGATAACATTCGCTTTTGGAGGGATGTTCTCTTTAAAAGAGTGCATCAGCGAAAGCGCGATATCCGGTCGATCCATCACCTTTCCTTCTTTTCTAAAAAGTGCATGCGACAGTTATTAAAGCGCGGAGGTTTTGTTGAGGTAAGTGTAAGTTCGAAATACACCTTAACACCTAAGGGATTGCAAATTATTCCGGGTTATCTTTCTATGCTGGCCGGTCTGTTTTATTTAGGGGGAGAGCGTGTTATTGGCATGGCAAAAAAATAGACTTTCAAAAAAGCCTGTTTCTTCAATCAAAAAGAATCAACCTTTCATGTCTCAAAAGAAATCAGTAATATTTTTTATTGGAACGCTTGAAGCAGGAGGTCTGGAGCGATTTGTATCGCGCATTTGTTTACTGGCAACAGAAAAAAAATCATTCAACCCGATTGTCATTTGTTTGGTTAAAAAGAGTGGAATATTTCTGGCACCCTTGGAGAAAATGAATATTCCCGTGATTGAGGCTCCACAAGGCTGGCAACGAAGTGTGTCAAAGATGTTGGAGTTTAGCAAAGTGCTCAGGCAGTTAAAGGCCGATATTGTTCACACACAGGTTAACTTCTCGTTAGTTCAGCAATTCTTAATTGTCCGATTGTTTTCATCGCTTCGCTTTATGGTTACAGAGCGCAATTGTTATCCTCTGAGTGGTATTTCCAAAGTGAAGCGTTTGATTCAATTTTATTTTCTAAAGCTTTTCAATGTTCACTATAGTGCCAATTCAGTTGAAGTAGCATCTTATCTTTCGAAGATGATGCACTACCCGCTATCAAAAATACCCGTCATTGCCAATGGATTGGATATACCGGTTGAAGATGTAGCCATTCGAAATAGCATACGGGCAAAGCATGGATGGCAAGTCGATGATTTTGTGATTGGATATATATCCCGCTTTGCTGCGCACAAAGGCCACAGCTATTTTGTACGGGTAATGACAGAGGTCCACAAGCAATTGAATAAAGACTTGAAAATTTGTTTTATTGGTGATGGCCCGGTAAGAGCTGCTGTCGAAACGCAAATTGCGCAAGCTGAATTAAAAGAGTTGACTACCTTTACAGGAATTATTTCGAACGTGGAAGAGTATTACCAGGCATTTGATGCTACAGCTTTATTGAGTGAGTACGAGGGTATGCCGAACGTTGTATTGGAGGCAATGGCCTATGGCTTGCCTGTCATTGCAAACCCGGTAGGGAATGTGGAAGAGTTGATGATGGGCGATGCAGGAATTATAAATCGTTCTGACAATCCGGGCGCGACTGCTGCGCTGATTTTGGATGTTGCATTACATAAAGAGAAAAGAAAGAAAATCGGTTTTGCTGCACAGGAGCGAATCAGAAATAATTTCTCCCTGAATTCTACCCTTACGCTTTTGTGTCATCACTATGGAATCTAGCGAACACATTTTGACGAAGGAGGAATACGCAAACAGTATTTACTATCGAAAGAGAAGATTCGTTACCATTACACCATTAGTAGTATTGCTTGTTTCATATTACTATTGTCTTCCGCTAGGTCGGTTTTCAGTAGGAGGGTTCGATTCCGATTTTCGGGTTTTTGATTTTGCCATCGTTTTCAATTTTGTGTATTACCTGAGCAACCCTTCCATTGCCAAAGAGTTCTCTATTTTAAGTAATGCCACAGCCTGGTTTGTGCGTTGGTATAAAGTACTTTCCATCCTGGTGGTGTTCAGTATTTTGATTGCGCTTATGTACAGTGGCAGTTCTTTTTTATTGCCCACGTTAATTCGCGCCTTTCGTTTTGTGTCGTACATGATGACGGCTTTCCTGGTGTTTGCAGTCGTGCGCAATAAATCGGATTTTATCTTCTTTTTTCAGCTCACATTTTGGCTTATGGCCGGTGTGGGATTTATTGCTTTTTTGCAAGGCCTTGGTCTCTTACCTAATTTTTGGCCCGACTACTGGCGGATTATGTATAGTGAGAACGATGCGCCAGTGGCAACACTATCACCGCATCATAAACACATTGGCGTGATCATGCTCACCGGAGTGTGTATTGGTATTGGTAATCTAATGATTACGCGATCGGTCATTGTTAAAATTGCCATTGGCGTAATGTGTTTGATCATGTTCACAGTTCCTTTGTTTTCAGGAACGCGTACATATATGCTTGGATTTGTCGGAGTAATTCCGGCCATATTAATATTAGGTAACAGCAGGGCCGTTATTCCGATTGCTGTGATGGTGCTGGGCGCTTATTTTTTCCTGCAGTATTCCGGTGATGAGATTACCTCTCGCGTAGAAAATAAATTCAATGAACGTGTAACAGGTCGCATAGAAAAATTAGGGTATGGAGGTTTGTATGAAGAGCGAACCGTTATCTATTTTGACATATTACGAACCATCACCGATAAACCGTATTTACTTGTTACCGGAACCGGATTTCAAAACATTCAGAATTTCATAGCTGCAAACGGTGCACACAATAACTATCTGCAGGCGCTTATGGAGCTGGGTATTGGCGGTCTTTTTGTCTTTGTTTCTTTTCTGATTTTATTGTGGAAAAATTTATGGCGGGTGATGCGCGTTTCGAGAGACAAAGACATTGTGATCATTGCTCAGTATACATGGGTGGCATTTTGCGGAGTCCTGGTTACGATGTTTGTGGGCGAAACCTTTTGGGGCCAGGCTGCCATGTTTACGCTGGCAGGTCAGTTATCTTTTTTATTTAGTCTTGCCGTAACGCCTTTGTATTGGTTAAAGCGTTACGCTTCAGCCTATGTGCCAAGGGAAGAAATGAATAGAGATGAAGAAGTAGTGGCAAGCAAATGAGTATTGATTTTGATTTGAGATTCTATTTTAAATTGACTGAAATTAATGAAGCGGATAATAATTGGTGAATGTGATACTAAAACGGATGAGAATCTGTATTTCAATGATCATGCTCAGCTCTTAGAATTCCTGGATCATTGTGACGATGATGTGGCCCTTGTAGATTCCAGGTTGATGCATCACATTGACTGGAATTATGTACAGGCTTTGAAGCTTGACTTTGTGCACTGTGGTTTATCGTTTGCTTCGAAGGAATACTTTGAGATTTTGAATTTCTGTTCAACCAGTTGGTTTTTTCTTCATTCATCCCCGCTGCATTCAGCGGTAAGCTGGAAGGCTACAGCACATTTTATTTACATCCGGAAAAACAGGGTTAAGCAGGTTGGCGGTATCGATCGGCAGTATGATTCAATTCACGCTGCGATGGCAGATCTTGCGTACCGGATATTAAAGGCAGGAGGGAGCGTTCAATTCAATCCGCATATTTTGCGAGATCATTCTTCCATCGTTAAAGATGTAATTACTTCATCGCTGAACGATCAACTTCATTTTATTTATAAGTTTATCGGAAGAAGCGCGCTTCTGTATACCAAGTTCTTCTACCTCTTCAATAACCCGTTTCAATTAAATGCATGGAAAGCATTCATGCGTTCTCAAAAGAGCGGATCGAAAATAAAAAGTAGTGATCTGCAAAATTTCGATCTCACGTTTGCTGAGAAGGTCAAAACTGTAAACACCTATACCGCGATTATTCCAACCATTAACCGATACGATTATCTTGACAAAGCAATTCAATCGCTGATCGAAACGGATTTTCCTCCTGCTGAGATTATTGTTGTTGATCAGACTCCGATGCAAAACAGGATAGCAGGCTACTACGATTCATTTTTGAAACGGGAGGATGTTAAAGTTGTTTTTCTGGACACAGCCGGACAATCCATATCCCGCAATACAGCAATTGATATGGCATCGCACGAGTGGATTTATATGTTTGATGACGATTCTGTTTGCTGGAAGGAATGCATGCGGGAGCATCGGTTTTTAGTTGAACATTCTTTGGCCGACTGTTCAACAGGTTTGTCGTTGGCTCCATGGAAAGACGTAACGTATATTGATTCCACTAATTCATACTATCGATTGGTGGATGTTCTGGATACCGGAAATTGCTTTATTAAAAAAGCTACCCTAACGACAAATGGAAAATTAGACAGCGCATTCAACAAAGGGCCAGGAGTTGATGATGATCTTGGGAGGCGCTTATTTCTTGCCGGGTACAACATAGTTCTAAATCCAAAAGCGATTCGAACACATTACAAAGCAAAATCCGGTGGACTTCGGCAGTACGGAGCGTGGTGGAATAATAAGACCACCATTCTTGGAGAATTTCCACCGGCAACGAAAGCCTATTCGATTCAGAAATTCTACAAACCAAAATTCAGAATTCCATTATACCTTCAATATTTTCTCGCAGCGAAGAAGAGACACTCGACTATTGAATTTTTTCTGTTGTGGATTTTGGCTCCCTATAAACTAGCCAAGTCCATTTCAAAGGCAAAGGAACTGGCGAAGATTAGTAATATACCCCGGCAATGAAAGTACTTCAGGTTATTGATTCACTTCGGGTTGGTGGAGCAGAGAAGATGGTGGTCTCCATCGCGAATCTTCTCACCAGTTCGGGAACGCAGTCGGATGTATTGGTGATTGGCAGTGAGGCCCCGTTAAGGGATCAGCTTTCGGCCAACTCCAAAGTGTATATCATGAACCGGAAGTGGAAGTGGAATCTTTTGGTGATGTGGAGAATCAGAAACATTGCAAAGAATTATGATATTGTACACGTGCATTTGCATTACAATTATCTGTACCTGCGTTTCATCCAGTTGCTGTTTGGATACAAAGCGAAATTAATTTTGCATGATCATGACAATGAATTCTTTTGCAAAGGTTTTTTATGGAAGACTCTTTTTCAACCGAAGGAATACATTTCAGTAAACAAACATATTGTTCTCATTGCGCGTAACTATTTTGGAAAAGGTAGTGCTTGTCATCTGGTATCTAACTTCATTGTGGTGAATGTAAATGAAGGAGTAGCTCAAGGTGGTAAAGGACTGGTGATGGTGGGCAACATTCTTCCGGTAAAAAATTATGAATTTGTTTTTGATATAATTGCCGGGCTGGATTTCCCCTTGACAATTTATGGCAATGCTTACGACACAGAATATTTGAATACTCTAAAGTCTTCCATTCGGGAAAAACAATTGGAGGAGCGGATACACTTTGTTCACAATTGTCAGAACGTGCAACCTTTTTTAGCGCAATATGATTTGGCAATTCATACCGCCAAAACGGAATCAGGACCTCTGGTTGTGCTGGAGTATATGGCGAACGGATTGCCATTAATTACCTATGATACCGGGGAGATTGTAGCAGCGCTGAAAATGGATTTCCCTGAATTTGTATTAGAATCGTTTGATGTTAAATTGTGGATAAGCCAGGCTCGCCTTATCCACACACGCGGTAGAAAATTTTACACTGAAAAATTAATTCAAAATATCAAGAGTAAGCGTTTAACGGAAAATTACCTGGAACAATGCCTGACGATATATCGATCCGCCCTTCATTACTAATTGTTTCAGATACTGCAATCTGGCGAAAGGGAGACGATCATCTGCCTTATGAACCTGTTGTTCGGGAGTTGGAATCCATTGGCAATTTATTCTCACGCATTACCTGGATTGGCTTTGACTATGGGAATATTGATAAGCCCGTTTCGGCTCGTGCAGTCAATGGTCTTACGGTGAATTACATTCTGTTGAAAAGAGTAGGGGGTGATACACTTTGGAGTAAACTGGTGATCTTGTTCAGTCTTCCATCTTTTCTAATCCAAATTCTCAATGCAATAAAATCTCATGACGTCATTCATTCGCGAGGCCCGTCTGTTCCTGCTCTTATCTCCATAGTAATTTCTTTTTTTAAAAGGGATAAAATATTCTGGCATAAGTATGCTGGTAACTGGATTGAAGAAGGTTCGCCTTATATGTACAGGCTACAACGGAAATTGTTGGTAAAAGCAGATCGCTCGCATGTAACGGTCAATGGAGCTTTTAACAATCCGCCCCACATATTGAACTTTCTAAATCCATGTATTTATAAAAAGGATTACGAAGCAAGTGCAGATGCCATAGGGTTGAAGAATTTTAATTCAAAGGTCAGGATATGTTTTGTTGGCAACCTCGCGCGATTTAAAGGTGTTGATCTGATACTGGATGCGGTAAACAGAATTGCAGACAGCACTCGTTTGATTGAAGAAGTAATAATTGTAGGAGATGGGGAAGCAAGAGCTGAACTCGAATATCAGGCAAAGTCTTTACATGTTCCTGTAACTTTTAAAGGGTACTTGAAGAGGCAAGAACTTGATGCTATTTACAGATCATCTCATTTAAATATTTTGCCAAGTTCATCCGAAGGATTTCCAAAGGTAATTGCAGAAGGCGGCATTTTTGGTTGTTGCCCTATTGTATCGAATTTGTCTTCCATCGGTCAGGTTATTCACCATCAGCAGAATGGATTACTTTTATCTGAAATAACGGCCGATGCTGTGTCTGATTCAATTCAATTTTATTTGACTTTAGATCCGGAAAAAAGATTTCAGCTTGCTCAGAATATCAGGCTCACTTCACTTCAATTTTCATATGAAGATTTTAGAGAAAGGATCAGGCATGAAATTTTGAAGGTTGATGATGTAAACGATACCTTTCAAATTAAATGAAGAACGGAATTTGTTTTGTAGGACCCATGCTCTATGGACTGCCGAATCAGGTGAAAACGCAGGGTGAGATTCTTGCTGATTTGCTTGAAGCAGAAGGGTTTCAGGTCTACAGAAAGTCAACCATTCGCAACCGTGTATTTCGATTTCTGGATACCCTGTTCTTTTTGATTTTTCAATCAAGACGATATTCAGTGATGATTATTCAAATATATGGTGGACTGAGTTTTATTATGGAGGATGTTGCCAGCTTGCTCGGTAAAATTTTTGGGAAAAGAATCATAATGACTATTCACGGAGGTGAGTTTCCTGATTTCATGGTAGGCAGGGAGAAATGGGTTGATCGCGTATTGAATCGGGCGGATGTTATTACCGCACCTTCACCATTCTTAATATCAAAGTTGGAGCGCTATGGATTTCATTTAGTTGAAATACCGAATATCATCAATTTGTCTGACTTGAAGTTCCAAAATCGAAATCCATTTTTTTGTAAAATCTTGTGGATGCGGGCTTTTCATTCACTCTATAATCCGACATTGGCGGTTAAAGTTGCTAAAGAACTTCGAGCGCAAAATATCCCATTTTCATTAACCATGGCCGGCCCTGACTTAGGTTTAAAAAAGGAAGTTGAAGATTTGATTGTAAAGGAGGGACTGGAAGAAAGCGTACGCGTTTTGGGAATGTTAGGTGAAAAAGAAAAGAAAGAAGAGGCTTCAAAGAATAGCATTTATATAAACACCAATATCATTGATAACACACCGGTGTCGATGCTGGAAATGGCAGCCATGGGTCTGGCCTTGGTCAGCACAAACGTGGGAGGAATTCCATATCTCTTTAAAGATCGCATCCATTGCCTGCTGTCAGACTCTGATGATGCGATGGCTATGACAAAGAATATTATTTTTGTTTTGGAGAATACTGAGGAGGCTACCAGAATGGTGTCGAATAGTTCTACTTTGATTAAGAAATTTGATTGGGAACAGGTAAAACCGCTTTGGTTGAAACTTTTAAATAACGGAAAAAATTAATGTGCGGCATAGCGGGAATTTTACATTTGGATAGAACAAGACCTGTTGACAAGGATCTCCTGATTTCGATGCGCGATAGCATTATCCATCGCGGACCAGACGGGGCCGGAATTTACATTGATAACGAAGTTGGGTTAGCGCACAGGCGACTTTCCATTATCGATTTATCCGAACGAGGTCATCAGCCCTTCTTTAGTGCTGATAAAAGATATAGTATCGTATTTAATGGCGAGATTTTCAATTATAGAGAATTGAGAAGGGATCTTGAAATTGCAGGAGTACAATTTGTATCCGAAAGTGATACTGAAGTTCTGCTTCATCTTTTTATCAGGTTGGGTAAGGATTGCCTTGAGAAGTTGAATGGCATGTTTGCCTTTACCGTGTGGGATTCTGTTGAACGAACACTTTTTGTCGCACGCGATCGGGTGGGAATCAAGCCTCTTTACTACTCACTTTTTAATTCATCATTTTACTTTGCTTCAGAACCCAAGGCGCTATTTAAAGCAGGTGTTGAGCCAGCGTTGAACAAGGATGTAATGCCCGAGCTGCTTTTATTTAAATACGTAGCAGGGGAGAACACTGTATTTCGTCATGTAAAAAGATTATTACCCGGTCATTGCATGATGATCAAAGATGGTTCTGTACGGACACATAGGTGGTGGAACCTTCCGGAAAAAATAAAAGCAAACCGGGAGAATCTTCCTGCCAAACCGTTTGAATGGTTTGAAGAAGTTTTTTATTCATCCGTTAAGTATCGAACCATTAGTGATGTTCCGGTAGGTGTAATGCTCAGTGGCGGTTTGGATTCCAGTAGTGTTGCTGCAGCATTGAAGAGAAATGGTGAGACTGACTTAGCTGCCTTTACCTTTGTATTTGATGACCCCTTATATAATGAAGGCCCACTGGCAAAATTAGTTGCCGATCGTTTTGGTTTGAATTTGCATACAGTTGAACTCAAGCAGGAAACGTTGATGAAATCACTTGACGAGGCTGCCTGGCTTTACGATGAACCATTAGTCCATCAGAATGATGCACAGATGCTGGCACTTTCAAAAGAAGCAAAAAAATTCGTTACGGTTTTGTTATCGGGTGAAGGTGCGGATGAGTTTATGGGTGGCTATGTTCGATATAAACCATTGAACTACTACCGGCTATTGCAACTCGCAGGTTGGTCTACTGCTCTTTTGAAGCATAGCAACTCGGGTGGAATTGTAAACCGGTTTGATAAATTGAACCGATACTTGAAAGATGATCGTCTGAAGAGTTTGGTTTTGTTAAATGCTTCGAATATCTACCCTTCTGATTTAAAAAAGTATGGAGTAGAGATTGATGTGAACTCATTTGCATATCGCAATTCTGTTTTACAGGAAGCTATTGATTTATACCCTTCTGAACCTGCACGCCAGGCGATGTACATGGATATATTTGTTCACATGGCCTCTATACTTGATCGCAATGATCGAATGACGATGGGAGCCAGTATTGAGTGCAGAGTTCCTTTTATGGATTACCGGCTTATGGAGATGGTGCCTGCTATGCCAACAAAATATTTATTAACTGGTCATAAAGGGAAATACCTTTTGAACAATAGTGTTGCCAAACAACTTCCAAGCGAAGTGAGATCATTCAAAAAATTAGGCTTCAGTGTTCCATGGGATAAGTATATGAAAGACGAAGGCATGTTTAAAGATAGCGTGAACCAAATCGAGTCGGGCTCATTAGATGAATTGTTTCCAGGGTTAAAGATCAATCAGCTGGTAAACGGATATAAAAGTAACGATAGCTTTTCTTCTGCTATGATCCGGCAGTTGATCATGACCAATAGCTGGAAGGAGAGTTATCTGAAACATTTTTAATGGCATCAATTCTAAACAGAATATATACAATACTTCCGGTTCCCGTTCAGAACATGGTCATTTCTGCCTATGGTTATATGTGGAGAAACAGACGTTATGGTGGTATTTTTAATGAGCAATTAAAAGAGTTTAAAGAAAGGGAATTTTACACCCTTTCTCAGTGGAAGGATTTCCAGACATCAGAACTCCGGAAATTATTAGTACATGCCATTGAGAACGTTCCGTATTACAGAGATACTTTTCAAAAAGCAGGGTTTAACAAAATGACGCTCCAATCATTTGAATTAGAAGACCTTCTTAAACTTCCTGTACTGGAAAAGGAGACACTGAGAAAATTGGGAACCACGGATTTGATTTCAGAGAAGAGAGAAAAAGGAGGAGAGTTCTTTACAAGTAGTGGAAGCACAGGTACTCCGGTGAAGATATTATTCTCCAGGTCCATGCATCAAAAGTGGAGAGCAGCTTTCGAGGCACGCATTTATCATTGGGCAGGAGTTACAAAGGAGAGCAGTCGCGGAATGATTGGTGGTCGTCTGGTAGTGCCCGGTGGTGATGAGGCACTGCCTCCGTTTTATCGGTATAATTATTTCGAGAAGCAGATTTATTTTTCAATCTATCATATTCGAAAGCAAAATGCCGGAGATTATAGAGACGCGATTAAGAAATATAAACCTGATTTTATGACGGGTTATGCTGCCAGTAATTTTTTGCTTGCTTCTTATTTTGATGAGCTTGGCTTTGCGGTTGAACCACTGAAAGCAGTAATTACCAGCAGTGAAAAGTTATCGAATGCCATGAGGGAAACACTTTCAAAAGTGTATCAATGCAAGGTATTTGATTCATGGAGTGGGATAGAGGCCTGTGGTTTGATATCTCAACATCCCAACGGTTTGTTGTACTCCAGTCCGGATGTAGCAATTATCGAAATTCTGGACGATCAGATGAGACCCGTTAAGAAAGGAGAGATGGGAACCATGTATTGCACCGGTTTCATGAACTATGACCAGCCTTTGATCCGGTATAAGATTGGAGATCTGGCAATCTTGGCTGAGAATCAATCATCAGAAGGTCCGCAAATGCCCGTGATTGCAGAGATCGTAGGACGGATTGATGACATTGTTACCTTAAAAGATGGCAGGCAATTGAGCAGCTTCAATCGTTTCTTCGCGGAGATAAAAGAAGTACTCGAAGTGCAGGTTGTGCAAACGGACTATGAGCATTTTACGCTCAACATAGTAGTATCTCCTCACTATGATGCAAAAGTTGAAAAGACCATCCTTGATTCAATAGCCGCGCGGCTTGGAAAAGTTAATGTAACAATTAATCGCCTGGATCATATTTCACGAAATGCGAATGGAAAATTTAAAGCGGTGATATCTCATGTAGGAAGAAATTCAAAAGGAGCTTCCCATGCATAGTATAATTATCCTCACCCAATACTATCCGCCCGAAACCGGTGCGCCTCAAAACAGATTGCACAGTCTTTCTAAATTTCTCGTTGCAAAAGGAATTGATGTTACCATTGTGACAGCCATGCCTAACTATCCAAAGAATGAAATTTTTCCTTCTTACCGTGGCAAGTATTCCGTTCGTGAAAGCATTGATGAAGTTTCGGTTTATCGTACCTGGATTTTTGTAAGCGCATCGCGCGGAGTGGTATCGCGGTTGTTGAACTACTTTTCGTTTGTGATTACCTCATTCTTTAAAATGCTTCAGCTTCCAAAAGCGGAGTTTATTGTGTGTGAATCGCCACCGTTATTTTTAGGAATGACCGCTGTGCTCATTGCCAAACTGAAAGGAAGCAAACTGATATTTAACGTTTCGGATTTGTGGCCGGAGTCAGCAGAGAAATTGAACATCATCAACAATCAATTCTTAATAAGCCTGGCGTATCGTTTGGAATCCTGGATTTATAAGAATTCTTTTTTAATCTCCGGGCAGACCAAAGGTATTGTTCGAAATATCCAACAGCGTTTTCCCGAGAAGAAAGTAGTATGGTTTCCGAATGGAGTCGACATTGATTTTTTTGAAGGTGAGCATGAAGCTATGGATTGGAAAGCAAAGGTTCAATTGCCGGTAGAAAATATGATGGTATTGTATGCCGGTATAATTGGTCATGCACAAGGTCTTGAGGTAATTATTCAGGCTGCAGAAAGTGTAAAATTATCTCCTGTCAGTTTTGTTATTGTGGGCGATGGACCGGAGAAAAATAAACTTGTCACTATGACCCATGAGAAAGGTCTAAAGAATGTTTATTTTCTTCCCAATCTTGAGAAGGCTAAAATTCCATCGCTGATCAAAGCCTGTGATGCTTACATTGTTCCGTTGCTAAAGTTGGATTTGTTTAAAGGTGCCATACCGTCAAAACTTTTTGAACCATTATCCATGGGCAAACCTATACTTCTGGGTGTTGATGGAGAGGCAAAAGAACTTTTTATTGATGAAGGTAATGGAGGCTTATTTTTCGAACCCGAAAATTCAGAGGCGTTAACGCAAGGTGTACTTGCTTTGCTGCAGGATAAATCACTCCGTTTAGCATTGGGTGAGAGCGGCAAGAAGTATGTAAAGACTAACTTTGACCGGCAGAATATTCATAAACATTTCCTGACGGATTTGGAAATCAATCTGTGAGAATAGAATGAACATCAGAAAAGCGAAAGTTGAAGATTTAAAGATCATTGCGGAGTGCCATCAAAAGGCGTTTCCAAAATCATTGTCATCGGCTATGGGTGTTACTTACCTCATGAAAATGCTGGAATGGTATTTAAGGGATGAACGTGCCTTTCTTTTTTATATTGAGGAGAATAACAAATACGTGGGATATTGTGGTGGCTTGAAGCACGATGGTAAAACTCAGTTCGGGTCGGCCAGTAGTATGATACAACACAGTTTTAACGCTGCAGTAAAAGCCATGTTAATGCATCCATGGTTGTTTGTCCACCCTGAATTTGTTTCGAAATATAAACTGACATTAAAGAATATCTGGAAGAGATTAAAGGGAAGTAGTAAAACTTCTGCGCCAAAAGCACCACCTCTTAAAACTCCGATCGAACCACATGCCGGACTTATCGTGATTGGAGTTGACCCGGCATATCAGGGCAAAGGCTTCGGATCAAAGTTGCTACAGGAATTTGAAACGGTGTCCAAAGAGATGGGATTTCATAAATTAATGCTTACGGTTAAATCTGAAAATGCGCAAGCAATCAAATCGTATCAACGAAATGGATGGTACATCGTAAGCGATGACGGTAAATCTGTGGCAATGGACAAAGACATTCACTAAGTTTTCTGTTTATTGCATTTTTTCAACCTGATGACTCTTAGATTTTAGTATGATAAAAGTTTTGACTGTGTTGGGCGCCCGCCCGCAATTTATAAAGGCAGCTGCGCTGTCAAGAATATTTCAATCCAATCCAATTTTTGAAGAAGTAATTGTTCATACCGGTCAGCATTTCGATTCCAACATGTCAGACATTTTTTTTGATGAATTGAATATCCCCAAGCCCGCGTATAACCTGAATGTAAATGGATTAGGACACGGTGCCATGACGGGACAAATGCTGGCCGGTGTGGAAGAGATCATTATCAAGGAGAAGCCAGACTATGTTTTAGTTTATGGTGACACGAATTCAACCATAGCGGGCGCACTTGCAGCAAAGAAACTTCATGTTAAAGTTGTTCATGTTGAAGCAGGACTTCGAAGTTTTAACATGGCGATGCCGGAAGAAATTAACAGAATACTAACCGATAGAATTAGCGATGTATTATGTTGTCCCACTGATGCCGCTATTCAGAATTTAGCAAAGGAAGGCTTTGATCATTTTCCATCAACCATCGTGAAAACCGGAGATGTGATGCAAGATGCCGCGCGTTATTATGCAGAACGCGTAGATGTGTCAGGTGAACTTGAAAAATTTAAACTGCAATCCGGAAAATTTATTTTGTGTACCCTTCATCGAGCTGAGACGACAGATAATCTGGAGAGACTATTCAGTGTTTTAGGAGCTTTAAAAGAGATAGCCGATAAACAAATTGATGTACTCATTCCACTTCATCCGCGTACAAAAGCAAAGCTTCGCGATACGGATATTGGAAAAATCAGAATCATTGACCCGGTTGGATATCTCAGCATGATTGCATTATTGAAATCATGTAAATTGGTTATGACCGATAGCGGAGGATTGCAAAAAGAATCGTACTTCTTTGATAAGTACTGCATTACTCTTCGGACAGAGACGGAATGGATTGAATTAGTTGAGCATGGCTATAATTTTATTGCCGGCTACGACAAGAATATGATACTGGATTTATTTGCAAAATTGATCAACAAACCCTGGAAATCCGGTGATGATTTATACGGAGGGGGATTTGCATCCAATAAAATATGTGATGTAATTGAAGCGCACTTTAATGGTTAGAAATTTCTGAAATGAAGATCCCTTTTTCTCCTCCCTACATTGATGACGATGTAAAGAAAGAAGTGCTAGACACGCTGGAAAGCGGTTGGATTACTTCCGGTCCTAAAGTGCTGGCACTGGAAAAGCTAGTGGCTGAAAGTGTTGGGCTTGAACATGTTGCGTGTTGCAGTTCCGCTACCTCCGGACTTATGCTGATGTTGCATTGGTATGGTATCGGTCCGGGCGATGAGGTTATTATTCCTGCATATACCTATGCTGCCACTGCGCTGGTGGTTATGCATGTAGGTGCCACACCTGTAATGGTTGACATCAGGGATGATTTCAATATCAGTCTTGATGAGATTCGAAAAAAAATCACAGCAAAGACAAAGGCCATTATCCCGGTAGATATAGCAGGCTGGCCCTGTGATTATCAAGGTATTTACGAACTGGTGAATGACGCGCAGAAAAAAAAACAATTTAATGCGGTAAAAGATATTCAAAAGAAGCTTGGGAGAATTCTTATTCTGTCTGATGCAGCACATTCGATTGGTGCTACCTATCATGAAAAGCCGACTGGGCAATGGGGAGATTTTACAGTCTTCTCTTTTCATGCGGTAAAAAACGTAACAACAGCAGAAGGTGGAGCGATATGTATTAATCTTCCTAAGGATGTGTTCAATCACGGAGAGGTTTATAAACAACTCAAGCTCTGGTCACTGAATGGACAAACCAAGGATGCTTTGGCTAAAACACAAGGTGCAGGGTGGAGGTATGACATTGTCTATCCTGGTTTTAAAATGAACATGCCGGATATTTGTGCTGCTATTGGGTTGGCACAGTTCAGAAAATATCAATCGCTTATTCTTCCTGAAAGGCAAAGGGTATTCAATGCATACACAAAAAGCTTTGGCAGTTTTGAATGGGCACAGTTGCCACCCCAGAATACGGATCGTCAGACGTCATCTTATCACTTATATGCGCTTCGGATAAAAGGTATTAAGGAGGCGCAACGCGATCAGATTATGGAAGAAATCGCAAAGCGAAATGTATCGGTTAATGTTCACTTTCAACCTTTACCAATGCTTACCGTCTTTAAAGAGCGAGGTTTTAAGATGAGCGATTATCCGGCAGCTTTTGATCATTATTCACGCGAGATTTCACTTCCTATTTACCCGGAACTCGATGCTGAGAAGATTGATTACATCGTGAAGGCTGTAGCAGAAAGCTATCAAACTATTGTGCATGGTTAAGCGATTATTTGATTTTTTTGTTTCTCTAATTGGATTGGTAATTCTTTCACCATTCTTCATTGTAATCGGTGTATTGATAAAGACGGACTCTTCCGGACCCGTGTTTTATCTGCAGGAAAGAATAGGGAAAGACAAGAGACCCTTTAGGCTTTTTAAATTTCGAACGATGTATGTTCTTGCGGATAAGCAAAATGCAATTACTGTGGGAGCCCGCGATTCACGCATCACAGCCCTTGGATTTTATTTGCGGAAATATAAACTGGATGAATTGCCTCAGCTTATAAATGTGCTGAATGGGAGTATGAGTCTTGTTGGTCCCAGACCAGAGTTAAAAAAGTTCACCGACCTGTATTCCATTGAGCAACAACATGTATTGAGCGTCAGCCCGGGCATTACAGATTTTGCCTCCATTGCTTTTCGAAATGAAAATGAAATGCTGGAGGGAAAAGAAGATCCCATTGATTTTTACATTCAGGAAATTATGCCCCAAAAGTTGATGATCAATCTTCAATACATTCGCGAACAATCATTTTTCCTTGATCTTAAAATAATACTGCAGACCATTTTTTCTATCTTTAGAAAAGCTTAATTCAATTTTGTGTACGCGCGATTTCTGAAGAGACCATTGGATATTATTCTCACACTCGTTTTTATGATCATTTTCGCGTGGCTTTTTATTCTCATCAGTTTAACATACTTCCTTACATCTGAACGTCCTGTGTTTTTTTCACAAGAACGAATCGGAAGAGATGGACAGCCCTTCATACTTCATAAATTCAGAACACTGAAAAGCGTTGGTACACTAACAGAGCGAAAATTCTGGTGGGGCAATTTTTTGCGATTCACTTCGCTGGATGAATTGCCTCAACTCTTTAATGTTTTGAATGGGGATATGTCTTTAATTGGCCCGCGGCCATTGCCGACAGAATACCTCCCGTTGTTTTCACCAGAACAAAAAAGACGACATGATGTGCTGCCTGGAATAACAGGGTGGGCGCAGGTGAATGGACGCAATTCAGTATCTTGGCAGGAGAAATTTAAGTTTGATTTGGAATACGTTCAAAATGTATCGTTCACATTCGACTTGAAGATCCTATTCAAAACCATTGTTCTACTCATGTCATTTAAAAAAGACACTTCTCTTTTGGAAGAAAAATTTACCGGAAATCATGGTGCATAACCTAGCGATTTTTGGTGCAGGAGGATTTGGTCGCGAAACAGCACTTATGATCAGACAGATCAATCAGATGCATCACGACTGGAACATTATTGGGTTTTTTGATGATGGACTAGCCAAAGGAAGTGAAGTAGATGGTCTTCGAATTTTAGGAGGCTTGTCCGAACTGAATCGGGTAGGAGATAGGTTGTCGGTGGTCGTTACGTTGGCAGAACCACTCTTAAGAAAGAAAATTGTGACCAGTATACGGAACAACAATATTGATTTTCCGGTACTGAAACATCCGCATAATTTTTTAGGGGATGATGCAACGAATCGATTTGGCAGAGGGAGCATCATTACCGCTGGAAATATTTTCACTACCAACATCCGGGTCGCAGAATTTGCAATTGTAAACCTGGCGTGCACCATCGGGCACGATGTTCAAATCGGTAGTTTCAGTACCCTGATGCCAGGATGCGGTATTTCAGGAAATGTAAAAATTGGGGAATCCACTTTAATCGGTTCTGGCGCAAAAATTTTACAGAATATTACTGTTGGTAATGAGTGTAAAGTAGGAGCAGGGGCTGTAGTGATTGGTGATTCTGCAAATAATGTAACACTGGTGGGAGTTCCCGCAAAGGCTATTTAACATGTTCAAAGATTTTAAATACTCTTTTTTATTTCTCGGAAAATTTCTAGCGATTTATTTCTGTGCAAACATACTGTATGGAATTTTTATAGATTCATACACAGCACAACCGGATCCTATTACGTATTGGGTAACGAATCAAACCGCACAATTTCAAAATATTTTGGGTGTTGCATCATCTATTAAAATAAATGAAGGAATGAAAAGCATTTCCATGCAAAGCAATGGCGATGGTGTGATCAATGTTTTTGAAGGATGCAATGGTTTAAATGTGATGATTGTATTTGTGGCCTTTCTGGTTGCTTATGGTGGATCAACAAGGCGAATGCTTTGGTTTTTGCCTTTGGGCTTACTGATCATTCATCTGTTTAATCTTCTCCGGATCATGTTGCTGTATGTTGCCGCTCAACAGAATACACATTACTTCTACTACATTCACAAATACTTCTTTACGGCCGCATTGTATCTTGTTGTTATAGTTTTGTGGATCATTTGGGTAACGAAATTGAATACAGATAAAAAGAAGCAAGTTGAAGAATAGAGCGAAACTGTTTTATTTGGTTGGGTTGACTTGCCTCATGCTGGTGATGGTCTTCATTTTTCAAAAGTTTGATTACTTCCGTTTTATCCAGAGTCAATTTGGAACATCCAATTCAGTCTGGCCCTATACTGGATTTGTAGTGAACAAGGTGATTCGATTTTTGATCAATGATGGCATTTGTATTTTCTTCATTTACATTTTGTTCAAAGAGAAAAAGTACATGAAGGTGGCATTCCTTCTCTTCTTGGTTGAACTGTTTATTATTCTGCCATTGTATTTCTGGATTAAGTTATCAACAGAAGGGGATAGTGAGTTATCTTCTCCGCTATTATCTCAGATACATCGTTTGATCATTAATCCTACCTTAATGATCCTTTTAATTGTATCTTTTCTATATCAAAAGAGACAAACCAGATTGGATAAATGAAATTCAAAATCAACCTCTCCTATAATCCAATCGATGGAAAAAAAATAGCCAGAACTCTTGAGGGGTATCAGGATCGTCATCACAGTGAGATCGTTCATGATTTCGAAAATCAGATCAGGGAGCTTACAGGTTCCAGGTATGTTGTGGCATTGAACACGGGTACAGCTGCCATCCATTTGGCATTGCGGGCGCTGGGAGTAACCAATGGTGATTATGTTTTAGTATCAACATTCACCTATGTTGCTTCTGTCAATCCGATATTATATCAAGGTGCTATTCCTTTTTTTATTGACAGCGAAATGGATACATGGAACATGGATCCCAATTTGTTAAAGAAGGCCATTGAGCAATTAATTTCTGAGCATAAAAAACCAAAGGCGATTGTTGTTGTTCATGCTTATGGTATGCCCGCGAAAATGAATGAAATCATCGCGATCGCCAATCACTATTCTATACCGATCGTAGAGGATGCAGCAGAAGCGATTGGATCCTACTATAAAGGCAAACATGTAGGTGTGTTTGGATCAATTGGAACATTATCATTTAACACCAATAAGATTGTCACTACGTTTGGAGGTGGAGCAATCCTGACTGACAATCAGGCTTATTATCAGAAAATTCTCTTCTGGGCTACACAATCCAGGGAGGATAAGCCCCATTACGAACACCAGGAGCTGGGATTTAACTATCGGATGAGTCCGGTCAATGCAGCAGTAGGTTTGAGTGAATGGACGGATATACCAAACAAACTCAAGGAGAGAAAGAAGGTTTTTGAGTACTACCAGGCAGCTTTGAAGAATGTGAATGGTTTTTCTTTCCAAAAGCAAGATGATGCTTTACAATCCAATCATTGGTTTTCAACAATACTGATCGATCGGAGAAATGCTTTAAATCAGCTTACTAATACTAAATTGATGCAGAAATTGACTAAAGAGGGTATGGAAGCGAGGCTGATGTGGAACCCGATGCACAGACAACCTCTTTTTCATAAATACGATTCGATTTTGAATGGCGTATCAGACCATTTATTTGAGTCTGGATTATGCCTTCCATCCGATCATGATGCCCTTCTTCATCAAGATCAGATCGTGCAGGTGATTAAGGAATCTTATGTTTGATAATAGGGGTTACATGTACGATTTGCCCTGAATTAACTATTTTAGCAAATCTGTACTAATTGAATTTATAACTACTTTTGCCCTAACTGTAAGGAAGCGAAACTATGAAGAATTTTTCTCTGTCGTTGGTACTTGGTGGAATGCTGTTGGCATGTGGGAATGGTGCCTTTTCTCAAACGATTACCTCAGCCCAACCTGGTCCATGGAACAATATTTTAACCTGGAATGGAGGTACTATTCCAAATGCCTCAAACTCCACAGCGATTGTTATAAACCATAATATCACCATTCCTTCTGGTTTTTCTGCTATTATAGATCAAACCATGGTCAATGCTGGAGTTTCACTTACTGTAAACACCGGTGGCAATTTGAATATATCATCAGCCGCAGCGGATGAATTATTGGTTGATGGAACGTTAGTGGCTAGCCCTGGCTCGACCATAACCGGAACAAACGGCACAAATTTGCATATCAGCAATACAGGTACCTATAGACATTCATTTACTACTACTGAAGGAACGATACCTTTGGCAACCTGGGATGCTTCATCAATTTTAGAAATATCGGGTTATACCACCACGTTTACCACAGCAACAGCTGGTGGAAACTGGGGCCAGAATTTTGGTAATGTTTTGTGGAACTGTGCTTCCCAAACCTCTACTATAACATTAAGTGGACTGCTTACTACTATTCAGGGAAATCTCACTGTCTCGTCAACGGGTGCCAGTGGAGTTTTACGATTTGGCACAACCGGAGCCTCGGCAATCTCAGTAGGGGGCGATTTTAGTGTAAATGGTGGAACGAGACTTGTTTTTTGTACTACCGGAACTACGGTCTTTAATGTTACGGGCAACTTTACCCAAAACCTTTCTGCAGGATATGTTCGCCTGGCGGACGCTGGTAATGATGGTATTGGAACCCTTAATCTTACCGGGGACTTTACTTTACAAGCAGGAGTCTTTACGGAAAATGGAAATAACGTTGCTCAGGGAAATATCAACTTTGTTGGTACAGCAGGAACGATACACGCCTTTACGGAAGCAGGAACTCCCACTACAACATTGACCAATAGACTGGCTTACAGTGTCGCAGATGATAATGAGCTTGATGTAATAGGTGAGTCTCAATTGGCAGGAAGCGGGACGTGTTTTTTTACACTTGGTACGAATGCAATCTTAAGCGTTGCATCAACGGATGCTGCAGGAGCGATTCAAACAGGAGCCGGACAAAGCGCAGCTGGAGGCAACGTAAGAGTAACAGCCACCAATCGGGTTTTCAATGCCGGTTCACAAGTAATTTACAATGGATCAGGTGCCCAGTTTATGGGTAATGGTCAACCTACTGTTGCCGGAATAACAACCATTGTCAACAACAATGCGGGTGTAACTCAGGTAGCGGCCACAACACTTGCTCTCTTAGGTAATCTTACCCTTCAAACCGGAGATCTTACGGTTTCTAATGCAACCTTGAGCGTGGGTGGGTCGACAGATTTGCAGGCAGGTGACATTCTTTTTACTTCAGCCGCTACGGCAAGAACGTTAACCTTAACAGGGGATGTAAACTTAGGGGGTAACATAACAGTAACGAGCGGTACGACTAATGCAAATGTTATTTTTGGAGGAGACATCACGGGTGGAAGCGTCATCAGTTTTAGCGGGATAAATAGTAATTTAGCTATTAATGGTACCGGAGATTTGATATTTCCTTTAGCTGGAACAACATCTTTAAAAGCTTTGACTTACAACCGATCGGGTTCTACAACCTTTAATCAAACGTTGAATGTTAACACAAATGCAGGATCAAGTCTGCTTAGTGTAACGGCAGGGTCTGTTATTATCAATGGTGATCTTAATGGAAGAGATGTAACATTAACGAATGCGAGCAGCCTTCTTGTATCCGGAAACACTGCCCTTACAAATAGTCTTACGATTACAAGCGGTTCCGTACAAACCGATGGAACATTAGCCATTACAAACGACTTGATTCTCACGGCTGGGACAATGGACGCAAACGGTTCTGTTACGCTAACAGATGATCTAACTTTAGGAAGTGGGACTACTTTCTTTTTCGAAGATCAAACCGTAACATTTAACAGTCAGATTACAAATAATGGAGGAGTATTCTCATCGAACTCTTCATCAACAATGAATATTTTAAATGTAGGGATATTTGGTACAATTGCCTTCTCGCCATCTGGCAACACCTTGGGTACATTGACTCTAAATAGAGCCACAGCAGGTAATCTCGTAACCCTAAACAGCGTACTAACCATCAACTCTGCTATGAATTTAACTGACGGTGTTTTTGTCAATACATCAGGTTTGGATATGGCGAGTGATGCAGTCTTTACACGTGATGCAAATGCGTCCATTACAGGTGCTATTCCAACTGGGGGTCCTTATGATTTGATATTTACTGGAGGTAATCTCACCACAGGCGTTGAAGCGAGTGGAAGTTTAAGTGATGTAACCAGCAACTCCAGTGGTATTGTAACATTAGGCGGATCACTATTAGCTTCTGGAAATTTGTTCATCAATTCAGGCACGTTTACAGCTGGAGCAAATGCCGTTTCAGCAGTAAATCTGACCAACAGTGGCACAACCTTCAATGCTCCAAGCACAACATTAAGTATTGCAGGAGACTTTATTAACAACGGAACATTTAATAGAAATAACGGGACCGTTAATTTTACTGGCGCGAGTACGATATCAGGATCAAGCAATCCTACCTTCCAAAACATTACGATCAGTGGTTCACTCACCTCACCTGCAACATTAAACATCACCGGAAATTTTACTAATGACGGTGTCTTTAATCCTGGGACAGGTACTGTCGTTTTCACTAATACAGCAAATGGAACCAAAACCATAGGAGGTAGTCAGCTTATTTCCTTTAATAACATAACGATCCAAAATAATACTGCAAACCCGGATGTTTCTATTTCAGGAAATGTAGATCTTATTGGTGTTCTTATACTTAATACAACGGCAATATTAGATGCCGATGGAGCAGGTTCGGGAATACTAACCGTTGTCTCAACGAGTGATAGCCCAACGGCCGATGGAAGTATAGCGACCTTGACGGGTACATCGGCAGTTACAGGTAACGTTACTGTAGAACGATTCATGTCCATTGAAGGTGCTAGTGGAGGACGGATTTACCGTTACATATCGGCCCCTGTTCAGAATGCACCAGTATCCGATATTCAAGCTGAAATACCAGTTACAGGTTCTTTCACAGGTACAAGTGTTTGTACAGGTTGTGGCACAAATCAATCACTGTTTCTATATAATGAGAATGTGATAACCGACACCAATGGTGACTTAGTTAATGACATTAATGATGGCTATGTTGACTTTCCCTCCGCTGCAAATTCAGAAGTTTTTGCAGCAGGTCGTGGCTATACTTTATTCGTGCGTGGCAATTTATTGTCATCCGCACTCTGGAATTTAAGAGGTTCAATAAATCAAGGTAACGTAACTCCCGTTTCTTTTCCATCTACATTTACATCTTCTGGTACTCCAGCAAATGACGGTTGGAATTTAGTGGGTAACCCATATCCTTCTACTATTGACTGGAATGCTGCAGCCGGATGGACAAAGACAAACGTGGGGGGAACAATTTATGTGCGCGATAATGCCACAGGTCAATTCGCAACATGGAATGGCTCTGTTGGGGTAAATGGAGGAACACGGTACATTCCTATTGGTCAGGCCTTTTGGATTCAAGCAACTGCGGCACCAACCCTTACCGCGAATGAAAATGTGAAGGTAGCAGGCCAACAGACAACGTTCTTGAAAGAAGCTGGACTAACTGACTTGTTGCGCATAGCAATGGTGAAAGGAACACTTCGCGATGAAACCGTAATTCATTTTAGAAATGATGCAGCCGTGGGCTATGATGCCGAAACGGATTCGAGAAAATTTGTCAATTCTACTTTCAACTTATCTTCGGTTCTCAGCACCGGTGAAATTTTAGCCATTAACTCCTCACCCTTTACTTGCTCACAGCCTGTTAAGCTTAACGTTGCGAATGCAGCAGTAGGTGCCTATACACTGGAGTTTTCGGAAATGGAAACATTTAATAGTGAAATTGATATTACGCTTGTTGATAATTTCCTGAACAAGACAATTGATATCGCCACAACCAATCACTATACTTTTGATGTAACCAGCAGTCCTGCAAGTTTAGGTTCAAATCGCTTTTCTGTTTCATTCTCTGAAAAAGCAATTTCAGATGAATTGCAATTCTCTTCACAGCAAGTTTGCGAAGGTGATAACGGCTCAGTAACAATACAAAACTCAAGGTCAGATATAAATTATTTCCTGCTAAAGGATGGTGTGTCTGTATCTGATTCAGTACAAGGAAACGGAGCCAATCTCATACTCGCGGTAAGTAAAGAAAATCTTTCTACTGGATTAAATAACGTAATTATACAAGCCTCTACTAAGCGATGCCTTGGTACAAAATTATATCAGGGAAGTATCGTTGTTAATGAAAAACCATCTGTTGAAGCAACTTCAGGAAAAGCGTGCAAGGAGGGAGCAGTTACCCTGGCGGCATCAACTACGAGTGAAAGTGGTAGCATCAAATGGTACGATGATATGACTTCTGAAACCATTCTATTCTCCGGCAAGGATTACACAACTCCTGTCATTTCAAAATCCAGAACGTATTATGTTTCTGCAACAAGTACTTCAGGATGTATAAGTGAGCGTAAGCCAGTTTTGGCAACCGTGGTTCAATTTGAAGATGTCATCATTACAGAAAGTGAAGATGGTGTATTGCATTCAAGCTATTCAGAAGGAAATAAATGGTTTTTCAACGGAGTTGAAATGACGGACGAAGTATCCAGTATTATGGTGCCAGAAAAATCGGGTACCTATACTGTAGAGGTAAGCACACAGGGTTGTTCTACATCTTCGGATTATGTGTTTGTGATAACGGCAATTGAAAATCAAAATCTGGCACAGGGTATCTCAGTTTATCCAAATCCAGTTGTGGATAAGGTATATATTGATGTGGAAAGAAAAACAGACGTTAGCAAGATTACCCTTCATAGCAACATGGGCACTGTTGTTGCTGAAGGTGCCTGGATAAAAGAAGGATCAAATAGAAAAGGTATTGTTGATATGAGTAGCCTTCCAACTGGAGTTTATATTCTGCGGTTGTTTACTTCTGATCGAATACTTAGTTTAAAGGTTTATAAAAGATAGACTCATGAAGTCACCCCTCAAGATGAAGTTGTTTTTACTTTGCGCATTTGTGTTTTTAATGCAAGGTATTGTCTTTGCACAACCAACACCGCCAGCAGATCCAAGTTCAGACCCAGATGTACCGATAACAGGGATAGAGATTCTTATTGGTGCTGGTGCACTTATTGGTGCGCGAAAAATTGCCAGCTTACGGAAGAAGTCCGGAAAATAACTTTCATTGCGATGGCTGTAAATTGTTTTATTTTTGACAGCAGGGACATTGATCTCATCGAATACAATGAATTATATACAAAGACTGATTTATAATCTAAAGATACTACCTCGCTGGGTAATCATTTTTATTGATTTAGTGCTCATTTGCTTCTCGTCTATCTTTGGATACCTGCTTCGTTTTAGTTTTAACATCCATGAGATTTCGCATAACAATTTCTTTGAAGGCATTACGCTTCAGGTGCTCTTTGGATTGACTGCCATCCTGCTTACCAATAGTTATCGTGGCATCATTCGATATACAGGACTTCAGGACGGGGTTCGGATTTTTTACATGCTTCTTCTCAATGCAGTTTTGGTTGCGGCATTTAATCTAATCTACTTTTATAATAGCCGTTCCAATCTTATTCCATACTCGGTTATTCTGATTTCGTTTTTAGCTTCTTTCCTTTTTCTATTCAATTACAGGCTTTTAGTTAAGTATATCTTTTCATTTTATAAAAAGGCTTTATTAAAAAATTCGAACGTGCTGATTTATGGTGCAGGACAAACCGGAATTATTACCAAACATGTTATTGATTCAACACCTACCTCGCGTGTCGTTGGTTTTTTAGAAGATGATCTTAACAAAATCGGAAAGGTTTTAAACGGATCGAAAATCTACAGCGCGGATGCTGAAGAGTTGGAAATGCTGATCAATAATTTCAATATTGACAATGTAATCATCACCATAAAGAGCCTTTCTCCTGATATCAAAAGTGAGGTTGTGGATATATGCCTTCGGAATCAGGTGAAGGTAAGCATGGTACCCTCGGTGGATAAATGGGTTAAGGGTGAGTTAAGCCTTAATCAAATCAAGGAAATTAACATTGAAGATTTATTGGAGAGAGAAACCATTAAGTTGGAGGATAAAAATCTTGAGCGACAGCTTCGTGGAAACAAAATTTGTATTACTGGTGCTGCAGGTTCAATTGGTAGTGAATTAGTACGACAGATTATTCAATATAATCCCGGATCACTCATACTTATTGATCAGGCTGAATCACCTTTATTTGAAATAGATCGGCAGACGAAATTAGTTGATCATCATTTTCAGGTAGTATCCTATATAGCAGACATAACCAATAGCGAGCGAATCCGCTCAATTTTCAGAGAGCATACTCCTGATATTATATTTCATGCTGCTGCTTACAAACACGTTCCGATGATGGAAGGAAATCCATCAGAAGCCATCACGTGTAATATATTGGGAACAAAAATATTAGCTGACTTAGCCGTTGAGTTTGGTGTGAAGAAGTTTGTCATGATATCCACTGATAAAGCAGTAAATCCGACAAACGTGATGGGTTGTTCAAAACGGATTGCAGAGATTTATGTGCAATCATTAAATAAGCACCTTGAGAACTTAACGACCAGCCATACTGCGTTTGTGACAACTCGATTTGGAAACGTAATGGGTTCTAACGGTTCGGTCATTCCACTGTTTAAAAAGCAGATTGAACAAGGTGGGCCTGTTACTGTTACTCATCCTGAAATTACTCGTTATTTCATGACTATTCCGGAAGCTTGCAGACTTGTATTGGAGGCAGGCGCAATGGGAAAAGGAGGGGAGATTTTTATTTTTGATATGGGACAGTCAGTTAAGATTCTTGACTTGGCAAAACGGATGATCTGGCTTTCTGGATTTGAGCCAGGAAAAGAAATTGATATTGTCTTTAGTGGCTTACGAGAAGGAGAGAAGCTCTACGAAGAACTGCTCAACACAAGGGAGAATACAGTGAAGACGCACCATGATAAGATAATGATCGCGAAGGTTCAGGAGTACTCTTATTTAGAGATTGATAAATTCGTTGATTTGTTTCATGAACTCGTTCATGATCGAAATGAATTGAAAATGGTAACGTTAATGAAAGAACTGGTGCCTGAATTTAAGAGTAACTATTCGAGATACGAAGTGTTGGATTCTAAGTAAAGCAAATCAAAAGCATTTTATTATTTACGTCTGCGCTTATACATTAACTTGCGCTTCTGATTGTAATATCTCCGTTGCGAATCCTTGAAGATAAAATTCTTGGGAAGGTAGTATTCCACTTTAACATTCAACAAGAAGTATCCATCATTTTTATCAGGATTCCCTCTTTGGGTTCCGGGTGCATAAGGATCTCTGCCTAATTCAGGCCGTCTATCCGATAACTTGAAGCGAATGGAACTGGGATCCCAACTGGATTTATCGGGGTGAACTGTGCTGACGTCATCCAAATAATCAGTGAAAGTCATTCGGTACCCACCTTCTATAGCAACATTGAAGAAAGGGTTAACTTTTAACCGTGCTCCTAAGCCATACGGAATTACAAATTGAAATCTGCTATACTTAACATCTTCAGTTTGTAAAGGTTGTAAAGCGTATTTCTTTCCATCTAACTCGGCTTTTGGATTAGTATAAAGTAATCCGACACCAAGAAAGGCGTAGACATTAATGGGTGGACGTTGATAGAAGCGCTGACCTAATGGAAAAAGATTAATTGCACCTGACGCATTAAGCTCAAAATTACTGGAATTGAACGAGAGGTTTCGATTTACACGACTTCCATCAGATGAATTCGCATCCGTTCCGTGAAGCTGAAAATAGGTTAACTCAACTCTTGTGCTAATCCGGGGTGTTACGAAATACTGTAGGCCGACATTGATGTTTAATCTGGGGTCTAAGAATTCCTTAGGATCCTTGAGCTCTCCAAAATAAGATGAGTTTCCGGTTCCAACAATGGCCATCAATGAGCGTTCTCTCCGGACCGCATAAAAGCTTTGCCCCGAAACAAGCATCGTCTGACCAATCAAAAACAGGACAAGGAGTTGCTTTTTATTCATGCTCGAAGATTTAATCTAATAACAGGCAATATAATCAATAGAATTGTCAACAAAAACCATTAAGCCAGTACCTCTTTTACCTTCTGGGCTGCGTCCTTAAGAACGATTGCCGAGAATACCTTAAGCCCTGATTGTTCAATTATCTTAGCGCCTTCCTCAGCATTTGTGCCTTGCAGGCGGACAATAATAGGGACACCAATATTTCCAATCTTTTTATAGGCCTCCACTACTCCATTTGCAACCCGGTCACATCGAACAATGCCTCCGAAAATATTAATAAGGATAGCCTTTACATTCGGATCCTTCAGGATAATTCTAAAACCTGCCTCAACGGTTTCTGCGTTAGCTCCACCACCAACATCGAGGAAGTTAGCGGGCTCGCCACCAGAGAGTTTAATAATATCCATAGTAGCCATAGCAAGCCCGGCACCGTTCACCATACAGCCAACATTGCCGTCTAGTTTAACGTAATTCAGCCCGGCTTTTCCAGCTTCAACTTCCAACGGATCTTCCTCTGTAATATCTCTAAGCTCAGCTAAATCTTTGTGACGATAAAGCGCATTGTCATCCAGATTAACTTTAGCATCTACTGCAATAATTCGATTATCGGAAGTCTTTAATAATGGATTTATTTCGAACATCGAAGCATCGAGTCCAAGGTAAGCGGAGTAAAGTGAGTTGATAAACTTAACACCTTCTTTGAACGCGTTACCTTCCCAACCCATAGCAAAGGCAATTTTTCTTGCCTGAAATCCTTGTATACCAATAGCAGGGTCAATCCATTCTTTTACAATCTTCTCCGGATGGTTCTCAGCTACCTCTTCAATGTTCATCCCGCCTTCTGTTGAGGCCATGATAACAGGACAGCCTTTTGAGCGATCCAAAAGTATACTCATGTAATATTCCTTCGGTTCTGACTCACCAGGATAATATACATCTTCAGCAATCAATACTTTATTTACCTTTTTTCCTTCAGCACCCGTTTGGATTGTGACCAATGTGCCGCCTAAAATACCTTTCACTTTATCTGGAACTTCGGCAATGCTTTTAGCCAAAACAACGCCTCTGGAACCGGTTTCCTTTACCGTTCCTTTTCCCCTGCCTCCTGCATGAATTTGAGCTTTTACCACAAACCATTTGGTTCCGGTTTCAGCTTGCAATTCCTTAGCACCTGCAATAGCAGCCTCTGGTGTATCGGCAACAACTCCACGTTGAATAGCCACTCCATATTTTTTCAGAATCTCCTTGCCTTGATATTCGTGTATGTTCATTGATTTTTTCTTTCGGAGCGAAACTAGTTTATTTAATGGTTTATTTCAAGAAAACTTATTGAATTGGCCATTATGCTGAAAGCAACTTCGATTGAAAAGTCATACGGACAACTGAAAGTTCTGAAGGGGATTGATTTTGAGATTAAGTCTGGAGAAGTAGTTGCTATTGTTGGCGCATCGGGTGCAGGCAAGAGCACACTGTTACATATACTCGGTACGCTTGATATGCCTGATAAAGGATCCGTAGAGATCAAAGGCCAGAACGTTTTCTCTCAATCCTCGAAAAGCCTTGCTGCATTTCGAAATAAGTCACTGGGCTTCGTGTTTCAGTTTCATAATCTCTTGCCTGAATTTTCCGCATTGGAAAATGTGATCATTCCTGGTCTGATATCGGGCACGAGTGAAAAGAAAGTAAAAGACCGTGCCGCTGAATTATTAAAGATGCTGGGGCTTGAGGATAGAATTCATCACAAACCTTCAGAGCTTTCGGGTGGAGAACAGCAGCGAATTGCTGTAGCACGAGCGATGATTAATTCACCGGATCTGATTTTAGCAGATGAACCCAGCGGAAATCTTGATTCCAAAAATGCTTTGGAACTTCATCACTTATTTTTTCAACTTCGAAAAGAGATTGGACAAACCTTCATTATTGTAACGCACAATGAAGAGCTTTCAAAAATGGCCGACAGAAGAATAACGATGGCCGATGGAATGATTGTTAATAATTAAGTTAATGATTAATAGTGGGTGTGTGAATTGGGCATGTTGGTAAATCTGGAAGCTGGTTAAAAGTTTAGTTAATCGGGATGTGGTGTATTCATTAGTAATCAGTAACCTTTAACATAACTAAAAAAAAGGAAAGAAGAGAACACACCAGTCAAACGCTCCACATCAATTACTTGCTCTCTTCCCGGGCTCCTTATGTCGTATTAAATCCAGGAATTCTTCTGCGTGGTTTTCTTATTGTATTTCGTCTGCGCCTTTGCACCATGCTTCGTTATTTTGTGAGAACTTGAATAAGCCGGGCAACTCGAATACGATTCAAAACTGCAGGATGACAGCGTGGTTAATGCTGCAAATGCGATGAGGATGATTTTTTTCATGGGTCTTTGTTGTTTGATAGATCAAAGGTAGGGTGGCCCTGTCATTCACGTTTTGCATTGTAGATTAGTAAGGCAAGCATGTAAGAAGAATTCAACTCAAGGCCCTTTTTGATCTTCGGAAATCTATTTTCGAACTGAAATACAGGCAATTCTTACAAGGAAAAAATACAAGGTTTTAATCAACCCTATTTCGACCAAAATTTAGCAAAATAGGCTGTAACTAATTAAAAAAACAGGAACGTAGCTTGATAGTTGAAATGTAGGAGGGGATGTAAATGGATGTATTAGTTCAAATTCTTACAAGGAAAGACATTGCTTCAATCATCGACACAATCAGCACTTAATCGTCACTTTTCGTATGATTATCATCGGAAAACTCAAATAGGATACAGGCATTACCTCAGAGTAATGGAATATCAACGCTTGACAAAAGTTGGGATAAACCCAAATGACAATTCTTCTATCCGCTTCTGTTTTTCTGAATCCGAAGAGATGGTAATTTGTTTTTGTTGATCGACATTGAATTTAATTACCTGAAAACTTACGGCATCTTCACTGAACGCAACATCAACATCAGCGCGGCCTGCCGCTTTTAACAAGCTTTCGATATAGGCTTTTCCCTCTGCTTCTGCCTGCACCAGAATACGATTGGCAGCGGCCAGGTTACGCACCGTGTCCATGCGGTCCTTCAAAATTTCACTTAGATATACGCTCACTCCTTTATATAGATCTTTGCCGACATGAATCTGGATCGCGTGCGTTTCGCGGATGACCATCTGCTCTATTTTATAATGCGGTGCATTAAGGTGCGCACGCGGCAATATTACTTGCTTGACTGAATCATGATGGTACACCACTTGAATCTCTTTTAGGTTCAGGTAAGCCGTAATCTCCACAGGCACTTGCACGATGGCACGTATCGATTTCGACTGGTCATTTTTCTTGTGCAGGAAAAATAAGTCCTGGTAAACATGTTTTACTAAATGCAATTCTTTGATGGACAAAATTTCTTCAAGACGAAGCGGTTGACTAATGCTGACGGGTTTCTTGAGATGGCCATACCAAAAGCCGACAGCAAAGGCAATGGTCAGGAAGCAAAATAAGAGGAAGTAGGTGAGGGGTTTCATGATTGTTGTTAGTTACCTGTTCCCGGTTACCAGGGAGCTATTGTTGTTGGGTTAAAACTCATGTCAATAAAAAAACCTCTGCGAATCAGATCCGCAGAGGTTTTACATTTTTACGGATCGCATTATTTTCTCATTGAATAGTAAATACCAATGTCTTGAGCAATGTGTACTGTTCGCTATTAGGACCAAAGATGGCACGCACATATTTCTTCACAGCGTATGCGGTTTTTATCAATGATACTTCCTTCGTGTACATCACCGTGTTGCGTTCGATGATTGCCTTGCTCCATAAGGCCCGTGCATCGGCCGCTTCGCGATTTGCCTGGTTAAGTTCCTCGATCTTCTCTTCCAATCCGATGGGGCCGAAATTTTTCTCATTGGGTTGATACAAGGGTTCTGAACTTACCGCCTTCACCAGCTTCGAAAAGGTATCGGCTTTGCTGACATACGCCAACTGGAGTTGAGAGCGTTGAACTTTTGGCTTTGCTTCCTTATCCGATGAAATTGGTGGTCGGTTTTGAGGAGAACTTCCAATGAGCTGATGCATGAACATTCTGGCGTCTTTTAGCTTTTCAGGTTTCGCACCCGATGCTTCAAGTGTGCGCAGAATACTGGAAGCCAAAGAAGGTAACGCATCAAATTTTTGTCTCCGTTGGTTTGCCTGGTTGTCGAAATTAGTCTTAGCCACCTTCACGAGTTCAATGGCCGACTGTGTTTCGTTCAACTGGTTTACCAACGCATCAATCTGGAGGTTTGGGCGACCGGGATTGTAAATTCCTCCATACCCTTTGCAGAAGCCAATAAGCCTGGCAAATGCTTCTGTTTTTTTGACATGTGTCATGTTGTTAAATGTTTAAAGGTTAATTGTTAATTGTTAAAGAGTTTAGCGCTTACTCTGGCTATACAACGGTATGTACACTCGTGTTCGTTGTATCTTTTTCTACTTTTTCAAAAAGTATATTTTGATTGTTATGTGCAACCGGAAACCGATTGGCACGTTTGCAATGCTTTTTTTAGAAGCCTTTATGCTGTGAATGACATGTGATCATTTTCTAATACGGCAGGTTAGTTTACTTCGTATGCAGGGTTGGGCCTACTGTAATACGTAGCTGTTTGGCTCTCATATGAAACGGAGATTACTCAAGAGAAGGTTTGCAGACATATGCAGAAGTGATCTGTATAGCTTGAAGTTAGTTGTCTGACAAGCCATGCTACCCTGCATGCAAAGATAAGTGGTTATTTATCCTCATGCCCGATGGTGTTTGCAAACATCCATATAAGTTTATCAACTTGTGATGTTGTGTTTACCCTAGTGTAATAGTTAGTTTCGTAATCATGGTTATGATGATTGTTGTACAAAATTGGTTTAATTTGCCAGTTCTTTGGTTGGTAGTTGGCCACGAATGAGTAAATGGGGTTTCATGGCTTATCCTGCAGCGGTGGTTAAGACCGTATTCGGAAGAGATCGGGGAGAAGCATGGGGCACTTTAGAGTATCTGGCAGGTGAAGATTATTTTTAATAAATTGGGGAATCCTAATGCTTAAGAATACTTTATCCTTATCACCACTAGGCTAGGAGTGCCACACTAATAAATTCTATTTGTATAGAGATTCAACAACAGTCTTTTGAATTTTGAATTGGTTTGTTACTTTTGCAACCATTAAGGAAATTTATATTAGAAGGCACTGAATTTGGAGCTAGGTGCATCGCGTACAATGAGATTCGAGTGTATCCACCCACTAGGTGTCTTTATGACGACCCATACGTATTCTCCTGATTATGGCGTCATTTCGATGAATGATGCGAACAATTCCCACATATTATGAATATGATGCATTTGGACATTTAGCAATTATTCGCGATAAAAATTTAAATGTCCTGGGGACTTTTGACTGTCATTATAACAATAGTTGTACTTGATCAGGGATTAAGGAATAGACAAATTAGCCGCTGTAAAGTTTTTGATATGAGAATTTTTAAAAGTTGTGAGTTAAGGGTGATGTTTCTTGTGCCTATCACAAGCGTTGCTCAGCCCGAACCACTCCTGCAGCAACAAGCATTAAAGCTCCAACCGGTGTGGGTCTATATTTTTCTAAATATCTTACCTAGCTGCTGATGACCCCAAGATCCAAATGGCCCATTCAAAAAACCTATCCATTTTCGGCCACAAGTTTTCACCTCCATTTCAAAACGATTCTCCTTAAAATGAATCTGACCCTACTTTGTATGCAGCCCACTAAAGAAAAAATAGCAGCACGTGATCTCACAAAGATCTTGTATTTCATTTTAGCACTCACTGGATTAATGTTTATACCGAGTATACTTTCCGCTCAGTGTATCGGAAGTTCTACTTCCGTTTCTATTACCCGAAGTATAGGCTGCTCGTATGGTACAGGGAGTAATGCAACATGGGATGGTACTGCAGGAGGAACCATCAGTGATCCGGGCGGATCGGCATCCGATTTTAACGTTACATGGACTACAAGTGGTACGTTTCGACTTAAGCGAACCTTTCCTACACAATGCGGTACAACGGTGATTTACTCCTCCTATATTACGATTGGTGCGGTGGCGAGTCCAACCCCTACTCCAAACAATCGGTGTGGTTCAGGTACTGTTGTATTGAATGGAACACCAGGTTCCGGTGGAAATACAATCAAATGGTATAGCGCAGCAACAGGAGGTTCATCACTCGCCACTGCCACAAGTTACACTACTCCCAGTATCAGTACTACCACAACCTATTACATTACCAATTATAATAGTACTACAGGCTGTGAAAGCTCGCCTCGCATTGCAATTGCAGCCACAATAAATCCAATTCCATCCAATCCAACTCCTGGGTCCGCAAGCCGATGCGTTTGAACACCGGTCCCGTGGCGTCTGCATCGGC
>JBDTTT010000045.1:0-39712 GCA_039930485.1 Chryseolinea sp. | reverse complement strand
CACTTCCGTTTGAAAATGGATGCGGTACCAGGAATGCCAACGCAATTCAAATTCATAGCAACGAAGACAACTAAAGAAATGCGTGAGGAGTTGGGTAATCCAAACTTCAATTACGAAATGGCGTGTACCGAAATTTGTGGTAAAGGACATTTCTCTATGAAGATGTTGGTAATTGTAGAAGAGAAAGACGAATACGATAAGTGGAAGGCTTCTCAGGAAGCATGGTTAAAGCAAAATCCGGACTACTTGAAAAAAGTACCTGATGCTTTGAAAGAGGCGGCTATGATTAAAGCAGGAATGCAAAAGGATCCTGGTGCGTCCGTAGCGAAAGTAGTAGAGTAATAGGCGAAAAAGATTTATTAACGACATGGCAACGACCGATATCAACATTCACCAAGACACACACCATCATGATGAACATGAGCACGAGCATCATGAAGGTAATTTTTGGACCAACTACATCTTCTGTCAGGATCACAAGGTAATTGCAAAGCAATTTTTAATTACCGGTATTTTCTGGGCGTTGTTGGGTGGAATTCTCTCTGTGATTTTCCGTCTTCAACTTGGCTTCCCAAATGCCAGTTTGGAATGGTTGAAGCCTGTGTTAGGTGAGTGGATTACCGCAGAAGGAAAACTGGATCCTGAATTCTATCTAGCATTAGTTACAATGCATGGTACGATCATGGTATTCTTTGTGTTGACCGCTGGGTTGAGTGGAACGTTTTCCAACTTCTTGATACCATTGCAGGTAGGTGCCCGCGACATGGCATCAGGCTTCATGAACATGCTTTCATACTGGTTCTTCTTCTTGTCAAGTGTGATCATGTTCACTTCCTTGTTTTTAGAAACAGGACCTGCTGGCGGTGGTTGGACTATTTATCCTCCATTAAGTGCATTACCTCAAGCAATAAAAGGTTCTGGTCTGGGTATGACGTTGTGGTTGGTAGCGATGGCTTTGTTCATTGTTAGTTCTTTACTTGGAGGTATCAATTACATTACTACAGTTATCAACATGCGTACTCGTGGTATGTCGTTCACGCGCATGCCTCTTACGATCTGGGCATTCTTCTTCACTGCTATTATCGGTGTACTTTCTTTCCCTGTACTATTTGCTGCAGCTTTGCTGTTGATCTTCGATAGAAGTTTCGGAACAAGTTTCTACTTGTCTGATATTTACATTGCGGGTGAAGCGTTGGCGCACGATGGTGGTAGCCCGGTCTTATTTCAACACTTATTCTGGTTTTTAGGTCACCCTGAAGTATACATTGTATTGTTACCTGCACTTGGTCTCTCTTCTGAAATCATTGCTACGAACTCACGCAAACCCATCTTTGGTTACAAAGCCATGATCGGTTCAATGCTTTTCATCGCGATTTTATCCTTCATCGTTTGGGCCCATCACATGTTTGTAACGGGTATGAATCCGTTCCTCGGTTCGGTCTTCATGTTGCTCACACTGATTATCGCGGTACCTTCTGCGGTTAAGATTTTCAATTATGTAACAACACTCTGGAAAGGTAACATCCGCTTTACACCGGGTATGCTTTTCTCAATTGGTCTAGTATCGTTCTTCTTAACAGGAGGTATCACTGGTATTTTCTTGGGTAACTCCGCAATTGATATTCAGCTTCACGATACCTATTTCGTAGTAGCTCACTTTCACCTTGTAATGGGTAGTGCTTCATTCTTCGGTATGATGGCAGGAGTTTATCATTGGTTCCCAAAAATGTTTGGTCGCATGATGAACAACAAACTTGGATACATCCACTTCTGGTTTACGTTTGTGGGAGTGTATCTTGTGTTCTTC
The DNA here is from genome assembly GCA_039930485.1 of Chryseolinea sp. GTDB lineage: Bacteria > Bacteroidota > Bacteroidia > Cytophagales > Cyclobacteriaceae > Chryseolinea. The sequence continues at coordinate 37,905 of JBDTTT010000045.1, read as the reverse complement.
CCGATGCATTACATTGGTATCGCTGGTTTTCCAAGACGTTACTATTCATGGACTAACTTTGAAACGTTCAGTGGATTTGCTGATTTGAATATGCTGGTGAGTGTAGCGGCTATTGTTACATTAAGCGCGCAATTCATTTTCTTATTCAATTTCTTCTATAGTATTTTCCGTGGTCGTGTTGCTCCTGCTAATCCTTGGGAGTCAACTACATTGGAATGGACAACACCACGTCATCCGGGTCACGGAAACTGGGTGGGCGAAATTCCATCCGTGTACAGATGGCCATATGACTACAGCAAACCAGGCGCGAAAGAAGATTACATCCCTCAGACAATTCCATTCTCAGAAACCCCTGAGTCTAATCTTCCGCATGAAAATGACTTGATTAAATTGGAGAGTTTAGATGGACAAGGTGCCATCATAGTTGAAGGCAGTAAACACTAAAAAAATAATTTAGTATCAAGGTTCCAGGTTCGAAGTTCAAAGTTAAATGCTGTTGAACATGGAATCTGGAACCTTGAACTTTTATAGCCTATGAGGTCTTTTCGCAGACTATCTCTTTCTACATTAGTTGCTGTTTACATTTTGATATTTGTTGGTGGAGTGGTGCGTAGCACAGGATCTGGAATGGGTTGTCCGGATTGGCCAAAGTGTTTTGGGAGCTGGGTTCCACCAACTGAAGTCTCTCAGCTTCCTGAAAACTACAAAGAAGTTTACGCTGCTTATCGCGATAAGAAGAATCAACGATTTGCTAAATACCTTTCAGCATTTGGATTTGAAGAGACGGCCTCAAAAATCCTGACTAATCCTCAAGTTCTAAATGAAAATGATTTCAATGCCACTAAGACATGGATTGAATATATTAACCGTATAGTAGGTGTTATTATTGGCTTATTCATCTTTGCTCTTTTCTTGTTGTCGCTTCGTCTCTGGAACAAAGAACGCAAGCTTACGCTTGCATCATTTGCTACACTAATATTGGTTGGACTCCAGGGATGGTTTGGTTCTTTTGTTGTTTCCAGCAACCTCACAACATGGACCATCACAGTTCATATGTTTCTGGCCCTGATCATTGTGGGTTTTCTGGTTTACATATTTAAGGAGAGCAGTTACGGCCAGAATATTACCATTGCTTCTGCTTATGGATGGGTGGTGGCCAGTATGATTGCTCTTTTGACCCAGGTGTTCTTTGGAACACAAGTCAGGGAAGGAATTGACCGAGTTGCATTGACTTTTGCTCGCGAATCGTGGATTGATAACCTCGGCCAGGAATTCGTTATTCACCGAGCGTTCTCATGGATAGTTCTCATTTTGAATGTCATATTAATCGTGAAATTGTGGAAAACCGGGGGGGCTAAAATTTTCGCCCTTGCGTTAATCGTGCTACTTTTGGGGACTGTTTTAGCAGGCACAGCAATGGCCTATTTTGCAGTTCCAGCGTTTCTTCAGCCTGTTCATTTACTATTGGCTACAGTTACCTTTGGAATACTTTTCATGTTGCTACTGCGACTAAACAGAAGATCAGAGTCAGTGTTAAATAATTGAAATGATTACAGGAAGCATCAATCAACTGAATGGATTTTCTCTTGCCCAGGCAAAAGGTAAAGCCTATTGGGAGCTGTTGAAACCCCGCTTATCTTTTCTTGTAGCATTTTCTTGCGCATTTGGTTTTGTATTGGCCACACCTCGCGTTGATGGAATTGTATTAACCATGCTTTTTCTTGGAGGCTTTTTACTTTCAGGCTCCTCTGTAATTGTAAATCAGATAATTGAAATAGACCTCGACAAACTCATGGTTCGAACCATGAAGAGACCCTTGCCAACCGACCGACTTTCTATCCGCGAAAGCGTAATCTTTGCTATCCTTTGCTTTGTAGTAGGAGTTGGTATTCTTATAATTTTTACGAACTGGCTCACCACTTCATTATCAATTTTGTCGATGGTGCTTTATAGTTTTGTTTACACGCCACTAAAGCGTGTTGGTCCTATTGCAGTTTTTGTTGGCGCTATTCCAGGCGCGTTGCCTCCGCTTTTAGGATGGACTGCTGCAACAGGAACAATTTCACATGAAGCTCTCATTATTTTTGGAATACAATTCATCTGGCAGTTTCCACATTTCTGGGCCATTGCCTGGGTATCAGATGATGATTATAAAAAAGCAGGTTTCAAGTTGCTTCCTTCCGGAGGCAAGAAAGATTTGAATACAGCAATTCAGATAATGATCTATACGATGTTCCTGATTCCAATGGGAATGCTTCCGGCTACTTTCGGAATTACAGGAATTAAGTCTGCTATTGTTGCAACGGTATGTGGAGTACTATTTTTCGCAGCAACATTTTCACTAATGAAATCAGGTGATCGCAAGTCGGCTTTAAAAATTATGTTCGCATCGTTTTTATACTTGCCGATTGTACAGATTGCGTATATGTTAGATAAGGTTTGAGGGGGAGATAATAAATAAAGTATGGCAGCAGATATTAGAATTGTAGAAGAAGCGAATAAGCCCATAGGCATGAACCCTAAGAAGTTTGCGCTGTGGTTGTTTATGGCTACGGTCATCATGTTATTCGCAGCCTGGACCAGTGCCTACATTGTGAAACGTGGAGATATTGGCTGGACAGAGATAATTGTACCCAATCAATTTTGGATTAATACCGCCATTATTATGGCCAGCAGTGTAAGTATGATCTGGGCAGTTCGTGCTGCACGAAAAGACAAATTGGAAACGGTAAAGCTTGCTTTGAGCATTACAACTATTTTAGGAGTTGCATTTGTTGTTGGACAACTTCTCGCCTTCAAAGAAATGGTGGCGTTGAAAGAGCACTTTACCGGGGGTAATGTATCTCATTCTTTTGTGTATGTATTGAGCGGGGCGCATGGCGTTCACTTGATCAGCGGAGTTGTTTTTCTGCTCATTGTTCTTGCGGCAACATTCAAATATAAAGTGCATTCAAAAAACATGGATCAGATAGAAATGTGTGCCATGTATTGGCATTTTTTGGATGTTCTTTGGCTATATTTGTTCGTCTTTTTATTGATCAATAAATAGGATATTTTTGATACACTCACACACCTCAACCAAAACCTTAACGACCAACTAACTATGTCCAGTACTTCAGCAGCAACAGCTTCAGGGCGCAGCGCATGGGATGGCGGAGTTTCACCGATGGGTGCAAGCTACGGCAAGCTTATGATGTGGTTCTTCTTGCTTTCAGATGCCTTTACATTTTCTGCTTTACTCATTACCTATGGCTTGGTGCGTTCATCGCATGGGGTTTACACGGGTTTAGTAGAGAATTTTACATTTTCTCCTACCTACTGGCCAATACCAGAAAAAGTATTTGAAGCGATTCCGTTTTTTCACGGTTTAGAAGCTCCACTTGTTTTCGTTGGTATCATGACCTTCATTCTGATCATGAGTAGCGTAACGATGGTGTTGGCAGTTGAAGCTGGCCACCGTATGGACAGAGCAGCAGTTGAGAAATGGATGCTTTGGACGATCGTTGGTGGTGCGGCTTTCTTAGGCTGCCAGGCTTGGGAGTGGTCTCACTTTATTCATGGAAATGGCTTGCCAGATGGTGGCGCTAATTTGGTTCATAATCAATACGGGCCTCCTGATTTTGCTGATTTCTTTTTCTTCATTACAGGCTTCCATGGCTTCCACGTATTCAGTGGTGTGTGCTTTAACTTCTTGATCTATTATAATACAGTAACGGGAGTGTACCAACGCAGAGGTCATTATGAAATGATAGAGAAGGTTGGTTTATACTGGCACTTTGTGGATCTGGTGTGGGTATTCGTATTCACGTTTTTCTACCTGGTTTAATAAATTCATCATCAATCTGTAAATACATATAGCATGGCACACGCAGAAGAAATTGAAATAAACGTTATCCCTCCAGATAAAGCGAAAATAAAAAAGTTGTGGATGACAGCATTAATATTGTTGATCATTACCATTTTTGAATTTGGTGTTGCATTTGGCGTTCCACACGAATACAAAGATTTACGTGTTTGGATATTCATCACCATGACCATTGTGAAAGCGGGTTACATCGTTGGAGAGTTTATGCACTTGCGCCATGAATCCAAAGTATTGCTTTGGTCGATCTTGATTCCAACCCTTTTTATTATCTGGATGTTGACTGCCTTTATTTATGAAGGTATGGCCATATCCGATGTTCGATAGTAAAAATTGACATAAACAGGAGAGGCTTAAGTGAAGACTTAAGCCTCTTTTTTTGAATAGCATGCATTGCATGCAATCTTTAATATGAAGCAGAAGAAATCCATTTTCCTTTTCCTTGCACTCATCCTCCCGGTATTGATTTTTCTTTTCCTTAAGTTCTTTGGCAAAAACGAATTTGCAGTTAAGCCTTTGTTTGTGGAAAGTAATTCAGAAATTCCAAGTGGGTGTTTACCCGTTGCATTTCCGTACCATGTTCCGGATAGTGTGATGAGACAATTGGGTATTAAAGAAGATAGTCTGGCTCTCGTTTTATTTGGAGAGCCCGATGAAGAAGGTAAAATTCAAATTAATCGAATCATGGATGAGATTTCGAAAGATGGAATTCGAATGATTCGCTTCCCGGCTCCTGGTCCGAAAGTAGCGCAATGGAAAAAATGTGTTTTCTTTTTAAAGGAACCTTTAGACCTGGTATTGGTTGATAGGGGAGGATTAATCAGAGGTCAATATGTATCAAACGATCGTGAAGAGGTCGATCGATTATTAACAGAGATAACAATTATACTTAAGAAATATTAAGATGAAGTCCGTTGATATTGAGAAGGAGAAAACAACATACAAAAGAATTATAATCTCAATCTCGATTGTTATACCCGTGGTTGTGGCAATACTGTTTGGTGTTAAAGTGCCGGGGTATGATCTCTCATTTCTGCCACCGATCTATGCATCGTTAAACGCACTTACTGCTGTTTTTTTAGTTTTCGCTTTTGTAGCCATAAAGAATAAAAACAGAAAGCTTCACGAGGCTTTTATGAAGACATGCATCATGCTGTCTGCGGCATTCTTAATTATGTATGTGCTCTATCACATGACCAGCGACTCAACTCCATACGGTGGCGCAGGCTCGATACGATATGTTTACTTTTTTATACTCATCTCGCACATTTTACTTTCCATTTGTGTTATACCCATGGTATTATTTACCTACCTAAGAGCCTGGCTTGGAGATTTTGAAAGACACAGGGCTTTGGCTAGATTCACATTTCCAATCTGGCTTTATGTAGCTGTTACGGGTGTGATTGTTTATGTGATGATCAGTCCGTATTACAAATAGTAGAAGTGTAGTTGAATTAGGAAAGGGCGATGATATGAAGAGCGCAAAAATATTACTTTCTACACTGGCAATTCTGATTTTATCAGGAGCAAATGCTTTTGCGCAATGTGCCATGTGCCGTTCTACGCTGGAAAATAATTACTCAAATGGGAATCCAGGTATAGCCGCAGGCATTAACACCGGTATTCTCTACTTGCTTGCTATGCCTTATTTGGCCGTCATTGTTCTTGGATATTTATGGTATAAAACCAGTCATGCAAACAAAAAGCTTCCTAGCAGCGCTGCTCAACGGTAAATGCCCTCGCTGTCGCGAAGGTTTAATGTTTACATATCCTGTAAGTAAGATTACCCAGTTCAATGTAATGAACGAAATGTGTCCGCACTGTGGCATTCGACTGGAGCCCGAACCTGGGTTTTATCAAGGTGCTATGTATGTTGGATATGGGATTACATTAGGGTGTTTGATCGCTATCAGTTTAATTCTTTATGTGCTGGTAAATCCAACTTCAGAGTGGACTTACATTATAACGATCATTGGCTTTATGATCTGCATTGCCCCGCTTAACTATCGCTATTCCCGCATTCTATATCTTCATTTTTTTGGCGGCATCAAGTACGATGCAAAAGCATAGCATTCAACTAATTGATTATCTTTATCAATCATCATTTGGTAAGGCGTGAAATCAAAACTCACTTGGTTAAATATTTCTTTCGTCACGTTGTTGTTGACCGGCACGGTGTCATTTTATTTTTCAACGCGAGAAAACTCATCTCAGTCTGTTGTTGATAAAGTATCAACAGGACTTCAATTGGAATTGGCCCAAGTGGATGAGCATGTTGCTTCTATATTGCCCTTGCTGAAGAAGAGCACTAAGGTGCAATTAGATAATATAGACAAGTACACTTTTTTTGTTTACGATCATCAGCAAGTAGTATTGTGGTCAGATAATAAGTTTGTACCTACACCATCATCGGTTGCCGACACCTTTCAATTGAAATTAATAAAGGCGGGTAATGGAGATTATTTGGTGAAGAAGTGGGTAATCTCAAATGATAAATTTCTTATCGCCATTATCCCATTAACCCGAAAGTATACCATCACTAATTCTTATCTGCAAGACGAATGGAATCATAGCATTTTTCCTTCGGGAAATTTTAATGTATTGGAACCTTCTTCGAACATTGGCTTTCCGGTTTACATCAATCAAGTAAGTCCTTTCCGCATCAGTTTTTTGCAATCAAATCTTGGTGCACATGAGCGCTCAAGCAGGATTGCTTTTACATGCATTTCACTAGCGATTATATTTTTTGTAATTATTCTGTTTCAGCGCTTGGAGAAATTCAAGATTCCGGAGTTAGGTGCAGCTGTACTTTATCTCATTCTGATCGCTATACGTTGGTGTATGATCAAGGTGGATTTTCCAAATCGTCTCCTGAGTGTTGAGCTTTTTAATCCACAAATTTTTGCTTCTTCTAATTTTAATGCATCACTAGGCGATCTGATATTAAATGAGGTGTCAGTGCTGCTGGTCTGCCTTTACATATTCAGGCACTATTACCGATTTCGATTCTTGCGAAAGGTGTATGTCAGTAAAATGGCGAAATGGTGCTTCTCTGTTGCCTATGGCTTGTGTATTTTGTTAGCGTCACTTTTTCCTTTTGTTGTAATTCAAACACTTTACAATAACTCAGCCATTGTACTGGATATTTCTCAGTCGCTTTTCTTTAATAGCATCAGAATAGTGGCAATGATCAGTATTTTGCTGTCGGGCATATGTTCATTTTTGTTTGCACATGTTTTCATCCGATTATTAATTGGTGACGGTAAGTTCTTCAGAGTGTTCATTTCTTTTCTTATATCGATTTTGATTTTTATCGGGATCAACGAGTGGACAACACAGAACTACCTATCTTCTTTGCTTGTGGGGGTGCTGTATTTTTCTATTGTCTATTACCTCCACCTGTACGCGACTTTAAGAAAGTTGAGTTTCAGTACGTTTGCCTATTTGTTCACGACTATATTTTTCTTATCGGCCAATGGAGCATATTGCATTTACAACTTCAGCCGTATTGAAGTGACGAAGGAACAATTTCGGTTTGCAAATAATTTTTTAATTGACCGGGATAATTTTGGCGAATATCTGTTGCATGAATCGCTGCACCGAATTGGTGGTGATGCTTTTATTCAGAGCCGAATCGTGAGCCCGTTTTTAAATCGGGATGCGATACGGCAGAAGATACGCCAGGTTTTCTTGCCTGGTTACTTCAATCGATACGATGTCGATATTTCTATTTTTGATGCTTCTGGAGAACCCATAAACAATCGGACAGAAGATCCGTTATCGACAATTCTAAACTCATATAACCGAGAGACATCGCGAACAGATTATGATGGTGTCTTTTTTATTAGCGGATTGTCAGATCAGTCAAATCAGAAATACCTTGTAACGGCTCCGATTATTCGAACCGGTGCTACCGCTGGTTACGTAGTATTGCAGCTCTCATTGAAGAAGGTAATTCCGCAAAGTGTTTATCCTGAATTATTGGTTGATAACCGTGGTCAAAAACTCTATCGAAATCAAGACCTGAGTTATGCAGTTTACTCAGGACACAAGATGTCCTTCAGTGCCGGATTTTTTAATTATGAATATGGATTTAAAACATCATGGCTCGGTCGACCAGAAATGTATTCCGAAGGTATTGATGAAGGTGGATATCATCACATCGCCCAGGAAGATCAGAGTCAACAGGTTGCTGTTGTTTCATTACCACACACATCTCTAACGTACAGACTGGCTAACTTTTCCTTTTTATTAGCCTGGAGCCTTGTTTTTGTGTTGATGTTCATTATTATTTTAAGCCTGGTAAACTATAGGAGAAGCAATAGACTAAATTATTCGGCACGGATACAGCTTTTTTTAAATCTGGCGTTTTTCCTGCCCTTGATATTGGTTAGTTACACAACACTTCGTTTAACGAATCAGTCTTCTCAGCAACAATTGAAAGATGAATTTATTCAAAAGACCAAGGCATTAAGTGAACAGGTTTCTGCTGAACTTGACAATGATCTGAAGCGGGATCGGGAGGGCGTTAAAAGTTTAGGCAATCAGATTTCTGATCTGGCTAAACTGGCAGCATTGGATGTTAATGTTTATGATACTCTAGGTGTGATGTTGACGACTAGTCAGCCTGCAATCATTGAGAACAACCTGCTTTCAAATCGAATTAACCCGGTTGCATTTCAGCGAATACAATCTGGAGAAAGTAGTTTTATAAAAGAGGAGGGGGTGGGTTCACTAACGTATTTTGTTTCATACGCTCCATTAAAAGATCCATCCACTGGAAAGCTATGGGGTGTGTTGGGGATACCCTTTTTTCAGTCGTTAGCATCATTGGAGAAAATTCAAATCAATATCCTCGCGAACATATTAAATATTTTCGCTTTGATTTTTATTGTACTGGTTGTGCTTTCATACTTTGTTTCGAAGTGGCTTACCTTTCCGTTGAATTTCATAACACAATCACTTCGTAAAACATCGCTGACAAAAACAAATCAACCTCTTATCTGGCGATCGGATGATGAGATTGGTACGATGGTGAAGGAGTACAATCAAATGTTGTTTAAACTGAGCGAGAGTAAATCAGAATTGGAACAGACACAACGTGAACTAGCATGGCGTGAAATTGCACAACAAGTTGCGCATGAAATCAAGAATCCTTTAACGCCAATGAAGTTGACGCTTCAACAGTTGGAGAGACAATTACAGCAGGGTTCAACAACATCTGAGCGGACTGAGAAGGCCGTCTCTTCGTTACTCACACAAGTCGATACGTTGAATGATATTGCATCATCATTTAGTTCATTTGCAAAAATGCCGGAGCCTGTGATGCAACCCCTTGATTTAGCAATGTTGCTGAGACGCATTGTTGAATTGCATCGAAATTCCGGCAGTATTGATCTAACTATAGCGAATGATAATTTTAATGTTACCGGTGATGAGCAATTACTGGGAAGAACATTTTCAAATATTATTTTGAACGCTTTCCAATCGGCAGTGCCTGGTAGAGCAGCAGTAGTTAATATTACTTTGCAAAAACAAGGTAACATGTGTTTGCTATCGTTTAGCGATAACGGTAAAGGTATTGACACAGAAGTTGCCGAACGTATTTTCCTTCCTCACTTCACCACAAAAAAATCCGGATCCGGATTGGGGCTCGCTATTGCCAAACAAGCTATTGAGCAGATGCAGGGAAGAATTTGGTTTGAAACCAAGATAAGGAAGGGGACTACCTTTTTTATTGAAATGATATTGCGCTAAAGCCATTGGATTGTCAAAAGGTCATATCAAATTAATTCCTGATGTATTGATTGGTGGTGGAGCAGGAGGTGGATCCTCAATGGATGGCCTCCTTGGTTTAAAACTGATGGAGATGATGGATGTGAAGAAGAAGGAAGAGGAGAAGAAAAAATAGTATTTTAATAGTACAAAAAGGAGGTCAGTCTATGAGGTATAGAGCTGACCTCCTTTTGATTTACAATCCATTCAATTTTATTGTATTTTACATTACTCATACCGTAATGCCTTTACCGGATTGGCTCTGGCTGAACGAAGGGTGTGATAACATATGGTAAGCAATGCAATGGTCATTGCCATAGCACCGCCTAATAAGAACAGGAAAGGATTAATGCCAATGCGGTACGCGAAGTTATGCAGCCATTTGTCAAGAAAATAATAAGTCACTGGACTTACTATGACAAATGAAATAACAATAAGCAATGCAAAATTTCTCGAGAGTAAAACGGTGATTTGTGTCTCCGTTGCACCAAGCGCTTTTCGTATGCCAATCTCTTTTGTTTTCTTTTCTGTCGTGATAGCCGCTAATCCAAACAGACCCATGCACGAAATCAATATAGCAAGTCCTGCCATGATGGTGACGACTGAACTCATTTGTTTATCTGATCGATAGAGAAGTTCAAAATGTTCATCCAGGAAAGAATAATCAAATGGGAAGCTCGGAACATTCTTGTCCCACAACTTTTTTACAAGTGCAACCCCTTCTGCTTCGTGTCCTGCTTCAATCTTTATGGACATTTCATCATATCCCCATTCCGGGTGCACCACCATTTCTAATGTATTTACTTTGTAGTGAAGTGAGTTGAAATTAAAATCTTTCACAACACCGATTATGGTACCAAGTGAATCATTGTGATACCAATCATGGCCAGCTGCTGTTCCTACTGTTTCTTTTAATCCAAGTTCTTTCGCAAGTGTTTCATTGATAACGAATGCTTTTCCATTATCAGTAGCGAAATCTTTTGAGAACCCTCTTCCTTCTTTTAATTCTATACCATATACTTTCAGGTAATCATAGTCTACGTTTACATTGGAAGGTGTTAAGTTCACTACTCCCGTGTCAGCTTTTATTTTGAAACCCCATTGGTGAAAATTATTTCCAAGGCGTTGACCACTGGCGGTTACACCTTTAATCACCGAATTGCCCAGCAACTCTTGCTTCATTGTCTCAAATTGTTTGTTGGCATCCCTGTTCATGTGTACTAACAACATTTGATCTTTGTTGAAACCAATATCAGCATTTTGCATAAAAGATATTTGCTGCACAACAATGAGGGTGCTCACAATCATGGCAAGTGCTAATCCAAATTGCACAACAACAAGTCCGCTGCGGAAAATGGATCGACCTTCTGTTTTATTACCCCCTTTTAAAACTCGCGACATATTGAAGGAAGTCATATAGAAGGAAGGATAAATTCCGGCAAGAATACCCAGAGCGAGTGTACCCATTAAAGCAAACACAAGCTGAGTTGAATTTCTGAAAAAATTCAACACTGAAAGTTCTCTACCGATTAGATTGTTGAGTAGCGGAATAAACAGCACATCAAATAGAAGCGCAAGGACCAGAGCCATAAGTGCCATCAATAGCGATTCAAAAATAAACTGACCGAACAATTGCGTCTTCTTAGCACCAACCGTTTTGCGCACACCGATTTCTTTCCATCGATGGGATGCTCTGGCCGTTGTGAGGTTCATAAAGTTTACAGCAGCGATCAACAATATAAATCCTCCGATAACATTGAATTTCCGGTAGTTATTGTAATCATGCTCCATATCCGTAGAGCCAAGATGAACTTGTTTCAGTGGCTGAAGAAATAATTTATAGTAGGTATTAATGTCCGGGTCATCCATGTGACGCGACATAAAAGCAGGAAACTTAGCTTCCATTGTTTTGGTATCTGCCCTTTCATCTAGTACAAAATAAGTGTTGAGGAAATTGGATCCCCATTGGTTATTAAATTCTTTCTGCTGACTTGTAATAGTGGTCATGGATAGAAGCGCGTCAAACTGCAAGTGTGAATTTTCAGGTACATCTTTTAGAATACCAGTAATTTTGAATTCATTTCCATCAAGAGTTAGACTATTGTTCAACGCTTCATCTGTAGTCTTAAAAAATTTCAGTGCCGTTTGTTCTGTTACTAAAATTGAATTGGGTGCATCCAAGGCAGTTACATGATCTCCGGAAGCCATCTCAAAATCAAAAATGTCCAAGAATGTACTATCAACAAAAGCTACATTGGGTACAATAAAACGTTGATCTTCTTTTATTATTAATTGATTGTTTTGATTTCGAAACCGTGTGTAGTTTAGAACTTCGGGAAATTCTTTTTGAATGTAAGGTCCCATTCCCGGCATCGACAGAGCTACCTTTTGTGAGTTTGTACCCGGAAAGGTTTGTATCTCTGTAAGCCTGTAAATTGTCTCATTCTTTGCATGAAAAGCATCAAAGCTTCGTTCATCTGCAACGAATAAATAGATGACGAGGCAAGCGGCCAATCCAATGGCCAAACTGAAAATGTTAATGAAAGCGTAAAGCGGATTCTGACGAATATTACGCAGGGCGATGGCGAGATAGTTCTTTACCATATAGAGGTGGGTTTGATAGTAAGATACTCACTCAAACGGAAAAGGTTACTACACTATATTTATGGACCTTGGAAAATTGTGTTGATTGGTTGATTATTCATTTTTCCGTGCAGAGTCTCCGGCCTGAGACTAATCATTACGCATCATTGTGAAGAAGCGTTCAGCGAGACGCAGTAAGCTTCCTCGCAAACGCAAGCTAGTCCGCGTTAGCGAACTGAAGCGTTGCATGTGCGTAGGAGTGAAGCAATCCCCATCCCATGAAATGCGCACGAACGAGACGATGTTGCAGCGAACTTAGTATAGTGCACCATTGTCGCCATTTAGGCACTTCGGAGGAAGGGGATTGTCACGTCAGCATTTTCAACGTTGAAAGCTTCCTCGCAAACGCGAGCTAGCCCGCGTTTGTGAACTCCTGCCTGGTCCGCAGAGCCTATATATCTCTATTGCAAGCACTGTTTTACATTATTAGGCTGTTTATTGTTTGTTTGAATAAAGATAAAAATTTATTGTTTATCAATGAATATTTATTATATTTACCATATACTCTAAAATTTCATTAAATCATTATGAAAAGAATTTCAACACTATTTCTTCAGGCTGTCATTGTGCTTATTGGCATTGTGGCGCTTGCCATTATGATTCGGTTTCCCATGACCGAGGGGAGAGCTAAAGATTTAGACTTGTTCAGCATTTACGCTGACCCGTTCATTTTGTATGGATACGCAGCATCCATCACTTTTTTTGTTGCGTTGTATAAGGCGTTCAAATTACTTGGATACATCGGGCAAAATAAAGTATTCTCACCAAACTCTGTTGGGGCTTTAAAGAGCATAAAGTATTGTGCAATCGCATTAAGTATTTTAATTGTGACAGCAGGACTATACATAAGGATATTCCATAATAAAGAAGACGACCCTGCCGGTTTTCTTGCCATTTGTATCGTGACTACTTTTGCTTCCATCGTAGTTGCAACTGCTGCTGCAATATTTGAAAAAATCTTGCAGAATGCCATCGATATGAAATCTGAAAATGACTTAACAATTTAATTCATGGCAATCATTGTAAACTTAGACGTGATGATGGCAAAACGAAAAATTTCTCTGAATGAACTTTCTGAAAGAGTTGATTTGACCTTATCTAACCTTTCTATCTTAAAGACTGGTAAGGCGAAAGCAATTCGTTTTAGCACCTTAGAGGCAATTTGTAAAGCATTAGACTGCCAACCCGGTGACATTTTGGAATATGTAAACGAGAAAAAAAGAACATCGAACCGTTAGCAATAAAGATATATAGGCGATATTACTTATATACAGTTGTTAGTGGCAAACCTTTTTAAATGAAAAAGATTCTCGTAATTCTAGGAGCTGTTTTAATCAGTCCTTGCCAATCGGACAAGAATGAAACGATTGGTAATGACAACGTAATAAAGGTAGACACAATTCGAAGTCCACAACAGACTAAGCACAATTGTGATTGCTCTCGTTTGGATACCGTTAGATGGTATCCAAGGGGTCCAAGGTTTCAGAACTACGACAATGTTAAAGAAATCAAATCAAGGAATGATTCCGAATGGCGCAAATATTCCAATGACTCTTTACGGCTTACAGTTAGAGCAATCGAATTGTGGAACTATGATACCATACCGAACAAATTTGGAATTTTTGAAAATGTTGAAAAAATCACTTTGTCAGCGCGACATGGAATTAAAGGGCTGGATATATTTCCAAACCTTATGGAGGTAGAATTTTTTGAATCAGTAATAGAAATAGATACGACAGAGAAGTGGGTACAAAGAATTGAAATTTTCAGTGCTGGAAAGACAAAGATAGAACAGTTGAAATCATTTCAATATCTACCTAACCTTGTTCGAATTACAATGAGCTTTTCTGGCTTTGACAAGTTTCCATCTGACATTGAGTCATTAAATTGTTTAAAGGAATTGGAGTTTGGAGCATACATGTTTGGACCACTTGACTTGGGCACAATTGATCTCTCAAAATTCAGTTGTTTAAAAAAAGTGACATTTCAGACTTGGTATGAATCCTTGACAGGAATTCCAAAAGGACTAAGTGACACTATGAAGCTTTTGGAACTCGACATAAGTCATAAAAAACTGACGACAGAAGAGAGAGCAAAAATCAAGAAGTATCACGGTAGATTTAAAAAGGCCAGCCACTAATCGAGTAGACTGCCTCACCGGTTTTTTCACCGATGAGGTGCGCTTCTTGATGATGCAAGACGACATAAAATTATTGCAATTCGTGTTAATAACTGTAATTGACTATGAGCAGCAGTGCCCAACAATAGCTAAACTTTAAGACCGACACACATAAGACAATGGAAAAAAGTAAAGTAATGGAAATGCACAATGTTGGTATCGTTGTAGAATCCCTCGATAACGCAATTGCTTTTTTCACTGAGATAGGACTGAAGCTTGAAGGACGAATGATGGTTGAAGGCGAATGGGCTGGACGTGTAACCGGACTTGGTAACCAGTCCGTTGAGGTTGCCATGATGGTTACTCCCGATGGACATAGCCGACTTGAACTTTCACGATTTCTTTCTCCGCATACTATAGCAGACCATCGGACTGCTCCTGTGAATTCTCTTGGCTATCTACGCATTATGTTCAGAGTTGACAACCTTGACGAATTGCTACCAAGACTTACAAAGTATAATGCCCAGCTCGTTGGCGAAATAGTTCAGTTTGGAGACGTGTATCGCCTCTGCTACATTCGTGGCACGGAAGGACTTCTTATCGGATTGGCTGAACAACTAGGCAATAAAACAACGACTGATATTTTGGAAAACTCTTGACAAAGAAAATTCCATCCCAGCAGTGTCTCCGTTTCGGGACGCTGCGTAATTGAAGCAACCTTCTCCACGAATCTCAATAGTTAGTGGCCTTGCAACTCTCCCCATATCTTTTTACATTGTTCAACGATTCCGCTGACCCACCTGATCCAATCCGATCTCAGCCCACAGAGGAATCAAATAGTTTTATAATTTATAAACAGCGCTTGCAATGGAGATGTATATGTATTGCCTATATACTATTGTTAGCCCACCTTGTTTAAAAAAGATTACTTAACCAGCTAAGACATGAAGAGGTTTTATTTTATTCTGGTGCTTACTATGGGAGTGCAAATACTTTATGGACAAACTGGACGACTACCATTTTATTATCCGGACGGGAAAAAGTATAATGGTAAGGCAGCTAATATGGAACAAATAAGTAAGGAACTGGAGCCACAAGGTAGAGTCTTGATAGTAGCACCATTTACAGACGATGGCGACTACCTGACTACCATTGGATATAAGCTGTTCACAAATAAACCACTTTGGGTTCTAACTCAAACACCTGAAAAGATAAAGGAAGCCATTGAAGTATTTTCGATTGAAGAATTCTTTGAATCGTACAAATTTGAATTAGAGTTAGAGAAGGGTATTAAAGCAAGAACCTTGACCGATGCATTCATATTGGAGACATTGGGACAACCCAACAAGAGGACGAAATATTTTGATAATAGTATAGAGTTTCAAAATTGGACTTATGACATTCACAATTTAGAGTTGACATTGAAGAAAGGAATTGTTACGGCTTACATTCGGTCCAACTAAAACGACCCTGCTGGGGGAAAGTTATTTCGATCCACCTTCTGTTTCCCCGATCAGAGTCATCCAGCGACTCACTGGAGACTCTGATCCTCCTACGCAACACCTTCTATCCCCAACCTTCCCCACCAATCTCAATAGTTAAAGGTATTGCAACTCTCCCCATATCTTTTTACATTGTTCAACGATTTCGCTGACCCACCTGATCCAATCCGATCTCAGCCCACAGAGGAATCAAAACAGTTTTATCATTTATAAGTAACGCTTGCAATAAAGACATATGGGTAATATTTCGTATGTAAAATTGTTTGCAGTAAGCCTATTACGACACAATCGATTTTAAGTAAATATTGCCGGCAATAAAAAATTAAAAACGAGCTAATGAAGATTAATGACATTTCGATAAAAAACTTTAGACTTTTAGAAGATGTTAAACTAAACGTTGAAGCGGACATAACTCTTATTGTAGGTAAAAACAATACAGGAAAGACTTCCCTTTTTGAAGTTATAAATATGTTCTTTAGTGAGAAAAATAATTTTACTTTTCATGACTTTTCACAATCAACATATAGCCAATTTGAAAAGTGTTTCGGAATATTTGAAGAACTACAAAAAGAAACTAATGAAGAAAAAAAAGACGGGTTAGAAACTTCTTTAATTGCTTCAATGCCAATCATTCTGGTTGAAATTCAACTGAAATATGATAAAGAGAAAGACAGCTTAATTAATCTTTCAGAGTTCATAAGCGACCTTGATGATGCAAAATATACAGCGACAATAAAACTACAATATCAATCAAAAGACAGTATTAGACTGTTCAATTCATTTGTTTGCCGAAAAGGAAAGGAACAAGAATTAATTGAGTGGTTAAATGAAAACATAACATCATATTATGACATCAAATGTTATGGCGGTGATAATTTAATTGACGAAAACTTCAAACGTAAACTTTTTTCTGTTTTATGTTTTGAAACCATTCAAGCATCAAGAAAATTAGACGACACAAAATCTGATAAAAACAAAACATTAGCTGTTGGTTTTTCTGACTACTACAGAGAAACAAATAAAGACAACAATGACGATGTGGAAAGTTTAGAAAAACAGCTTAAACTGACCTCTACTGTTCTTAATGAAAAATATGAGAAAATTCTTAGGGAACTACTTAGCAAGCTCAAATTATTTGGAGTTGAGCCACATTTAACCATTCCTGAAATTGTTCTTCAAGCAGGTTTTGACCCTGAAAACATTCTTAAAAACAACATAAAATACTTTTATAAGCAAGACAATGTTACACTACCTGAAAACTTTAATGGTTTAGGATATAGTAATCTGATTTACCTTGTTTTAAAAGTGGTGAGTTTTATAGAAAAATTCAAAAAAGCAGCACCTTTAAACAGGTCTGAAACACTAACAATTTTAATTGAAGAACCTGAAGCCCACTTACATCCACAAATGCAACAAGTTTTTATTTCTCAAATTAAAAAAACAATTAAGGAAACAAGGGAAAAAGAAGGGTTATCAGTTCAAATAATTATAAGTACTCATTCATCTCATATTGTTACTGAAGCAGGAATAGACGTAGAAAGAAGTTTTGAAAGAATTAGATATTTTTCAAAACTGTACGTAAAAGCTGAAAAAAGATACAAAGTTGAAGTAAAAGACTTTAATGACTTTAAGCATAAAGAAAGTGATGCTCAAACATTCCGTTTTCTAAAACAATATATGAGTCTTCATAGGTGTGATATATTTTTTGCAGACAAGGTAATTCTTGTAGAAGGAACAACAGAGAGAATTCTGCTTCCACTAATGATTAATAAGATCGCGGGAAATTTGAACAACGAATATGTTGCAATAATTGAAGTTGGTGGGGCTTATACGATAAAATTTAAAGAACTTTTGAAATTTGTCAATGCTAAAAGTTTGGTGATAACCGATATTGATTCTATTAATCCTGCGGACCATCGCAAAGCTTGTTTCACTGCTACCGCTAATGCGGAAACATCGAATTCAACGTTGCTAAATTGGTTGCCGAAAAGGAAATTAATTGGCGACTTGGTTAGCTGCCCTGATAGGGACAAATTTGATTCAGACTTGATTCGTGCTGCTTATCAAGTCAAAGAAAATGATTCTGATTATGTTGCAAGAAGCTTAGAAGAAGCTATCATAAATAGAAATAAAACATTTTTTAATTCCACATACAAATTAGATGGTGCAGATAAAATAGTTAAAGATTCTTTTTCTCTTTTAAAAGATAAAGACCTTAATGCAAGTAGTCCATACGATTTAGCACCATCGTCAAGTGAAAAAACTGATTTCACATTTGATTTAATGGTTTTTAATGAAAGAGAAACAAAATTAAAATGGAACGTTCCTAAATATATTGAAGAAGGTTTAGTGTGGTTGGCAAATAATGAAATCGCTAAATAATATGGCAGCTTTTGAACAAATCTCTCAATACATTGAGGAAAGCAAAAGCTTTGTATTAGAAGCGGGTGCTGGCTCAGGGAAAACATATTCGCTAATACAAACCTTAAATTATCTTATACAAAATAAAGGTGAAGAGTCAAAAAATGCAAACCAAAAAATTGGTTGTATCACTTACACCAACGTAGCCAAAAATGAGATTAATGCTAGAATTGAAAATAACGAATTAGTCCTTGTATCAACTATTCACGAGTTTTTGTGGAGTTCAGTAAAGCAATATCAAAAGCAACTGAAAATAGAACTTTGCAAACTCAATGAAATAAATTTTGAAAAGGACAAAGCAAAAGGGAAAGCGGATTCAAGATACATAGAAAAATTAGCCGACAGAATTGATTCTGTCAGCAAAGTTGAATACAACGATACATCATTTAATGATTTTGAAAATGGAATAATTCAACACGATGATGTAATTGAAGTCGCTAAAATGATGTATGAAAATTATCCACTTTTGACAGATATAGTTTCTGCAAAACATCCTTATATTTTTGTTGACGAATACCAAGATACCGCAGAAGAGACAGTTTTTTGCTTAATTGATTGCCTTCTAAAACGAAATAGCAACAAAGTAGTAATTGGTTTTTTCGGTGATTCACACCAAAAAATTTATGATTTTGGTATTGGTGATTTAGAAAAATACTACACTTCAAATGGCGGACTGATTGAATTGGTAAAAAAAGAAGAAAACTATCGTTCTTCTCTATCTGTTGTCAGTTTACTAAACAACTTTAGAAAAAACATTCAGCAAAAGCCACAGAAAACAATTCAAGGTAGTGCCAAATTTATTTATTGGGCAAAACATCCTGAAAAACCCGCTAAAAAAATTAGAGAATTTAATGCAGAAATAGCTGTTACAAAAAACCGGTTTTACGATATTGTTGTAAAAAAAATATCGGAATCAGGTTGGACATTTGAAGGAGATTCAAATGCTAAAATTTTGGTTCTTGCAAATAGTCGTGTTGCCCAAAGAGCAGGTTTCGGGAATTTATATTCTATTTTTTCTACAAGATTTGGTCAAAGTACAAAAGAAAGACTACTTGACAGAAATCATCCTTTGGTTACTTTTTTCGTTGGAACTGTTGACAAAAAAACATCTCAAGAAAGAAGAATTGGTTTAGAACATTTGATTAACTCTTGGAATGTGAAAAATCAAAATGACGTTATTAGGTTTATCAGAAAAAATGGCGCAATTCTAAACGGAGAATTTAAACATAGTCATAAAAAAGAAATTGCCGAATTTCTTGACAACATCTCTGCAAATAGACAAGGATTAAAAATAAAAGAAGTGTATGAACTTGTATCAAGCAATGGTTTTGTATACAATAAGAGGCTTAATGAGTTTATTGAAAGATTATCTATTGACCCAAAAGATTTAACTGACGAAGAAAAAGAAAGACTAGCTAAAGACAAAACGTTGTTTGACGCTTTTATGGAATTGTCTTATGCTGAACTTCTATGCTTTTGGAAACACGTTCAAAACAACACAGTTTTTTCAACTAAACACGGAACTAAAGGTGATGAATTTAGGAATGTTCTTACAGTAATTGACGACACTGAATGGGTTCAAGAATATAACTTCAAGAACTTCTTCAACGACACAGAAGAAAAGCCTGAACGAAAATTAAGAACAAGAAATTTATTTTACGTTGAGTGTTCAAGAGCCATTGAAAACTTAATTGTATTATGCTTATCAGACCTTGACGGTGCGGCAATTACTAACATTAAGACTTGGTTTGGCAACGACAACGTTTATGACATAGAGGAATATGTAAAAAGCTAAATGACACTGACGAGAGAAATTAGGCATAACCCTTTTCTAGCCCAAGTCTCTCATTCAACAGGTTCATTTTTTGCGAGGGAAAGTGCGTAAGCGAACTTAGACCTAGCCACGCACAATCCCTTCTAATTCAAGTCTTCTTTATCTACTCCATCTTAAGCGAATCCACCGGATTACTTTTTGATGCCATCAACGTCTGCGAACCTATAGTAAGCAAGCCCAGAACAAGAAGCACAGTCGTTCCTACTAATACCATACCCAACCAAACCCCACCAAGTTCCCACGTCAGGGATGGCGGCCAGGTAAAACAGATCAACCTGTTCGTGTATAAAACGGAATGCACATGCTGTAATATGTCTCCGTGGCCCGAGGAATACACTCCATCACCAGCGAACGTTGCCGCTTCACCATCGCTTACTCATCGGGGAGAAGCGTGCTCATCATATGATCGATATCAACAGTCGTTGGTTGATTTCAGGGTATTAAAGCTACAATCCAACAAAATAATATCAGTGTGGAAAAAGGGCTACAGTATTGAAAATATTTTTGCATTCACCATCAATCGGAGAATAAGCATGTATATCCCCGCTATCTTTCATTAGTCCCTTTGCACGGATATTGCCAGATTGAATTAGGGTATCTTATATATTATTACAAATAGTAAACATTTAAACACATAACATTATGGTAGCAACAACAGAAGCAACATTTGATAAAGATCTGGCGAACAAAAAAGTGACTGTAACTAAACATCTTAATGCCCGGCCGGAGGTAGTATGGCAAGCCTGGACGAAAAAAGAGATACTGGATCAATGGTGGGCGCCAAAGCCATGGCGTGCTGAAACCAGTAAGCTCGAATTACAGGAGGGAGGTGCGTGGCAATATGCAATGGTGGGACCTGAGAATGAAAGGCATTATGCAAAAGTACAGTACACCAAAGTACAGGCTCCCAAAACGCTCGAAGGCATCGATGCCTTTACCGATGAAAAAGGTTTTGTAAATGCGGAACTTCCGCAGACGCACTGGAAGGTTGACTTCAGATCGGCAGGAGCAGGAACAGATTTGAAAGTTGTAATGACTTCAAAGACCGATAATGCCATTGAGAAATTACTCGAGATGGGTTTCGAAGAAGGCTTCACATCGGGCCTCAGCAACCTGGACGAATACCTTGAACAACAGTAGCAGAAGAGAAGCAAGTGATGATGACCGTAAGAAGGCGGCATCATCACTTTATTTTTTTGCATGTTGTGTACATGTTATTTACTCCATCTTAAGCGAATCCACCGGATTACTTTTTGATGCCCTCAACGTCTGCGAACCAATAGTAAGCAGCCCCAGAACAAGAAGTACACACGTACCTATCAATACCGTACTCCAACCAAACTCCACCCGGTTCGGAAACTCCTGAAGCCAGAGGTTGTTCACGAAGTAACTTAATGGCGCGCCAATACCAATGGAGATCAACAACATCTTCAAAAATCCTTTTGATAACAAGAAGGCAATGCTCCAGTCTTTTGCGCCCAGTATTTTTCGAATGCCCACTTCTTTGGTCTTGCGCTCTGCCGTATAGGTAGCCATGCCCAGCAAACCTAAACACGCAATGATGATGGCCAGAATAGAAATGAATCCGAGAATAGAAACCACATCAAAAATACCGTGATGTGTGGCCTGCAATTGTTCATCAAAAAATTCATATTTAAACGGATGGGCCGGATCGATCTTCTTCCACTGGCGTTCAAGATTCGCCATCGTCAGCATCATGTCTGTTGAACTTAACTTTACATTGATGTATTCAAAGTTGTCCGGTCGATTCTGTACCATTAAAGGTTTAATCTCATCATCATTGATTAACATCCGATATCGAAAATCCTTCACCACGCCAATGATCTTGAACTGTTCATTACCCCATTTTGTCTCCACCATCTCGCCAATCACTTCTGAAGGAAGTTTAAAGCCTAACTGCTTTACCATGGCTTCGTTCACCACAATATTTTGAGCAGGCTCTTCCGCCATTACATTTCTGCCGGCAATCACTTTAATTCCGAGGTTGTCCATAAAATGTTCATCCGCAAACAAGAGGTCGTTGCCGAAGTATTCATCTTTGCTCCCCGGCTTTCGCATTTCATTTCCATTGCTTCTACCCCCTGCAGGAATGACGTCACACGCTGAAATAGAAACGACACCCGGCACGCTTTGTAATTCGTTGGCAAGCTTTTGATGATCGATTCCCTGCAATTCAATATTCACCACGTTGCTGGTGTTAAACCCATAGTCAAACGCGAGGAAATGTTTAAACTGATTGTATATCAAAATGGAAGTAGTGATAAAAAACAAGGAGATCACAAACTGAGATATGCCCAACACTTTGCGCATGCCCAGCTTTCCAGGAGCTACTGCATGTAAATTCTTCAACACTTTTATCGGTTGGTACTTTGATAAATACAATGCCGGATATAAACCTGCTACAATACCAATCACCAAAGCGAATCCCGTAAACATCAGATAGACCGAAGGCACCATCGGAAGTTCGAAGTTCAAATACTGATTCACCCACAGTCCTTTAAATGCCGGCACAAGAAGGAGCAAGAGTATGAAAGCCATAGCCAGGGAAATCATGGCCGTAATAATCGACTCACTCAAAAACTGGAAGATGAGATTCTTTCGAAAGGCACCCGTTACTTTACGCACACCAATTTCTTTTGCACGCGTAAGCGCACGCGCAATGGAAAGATTGGTATAGTTCAGACAAGCCGATACCATAATGACGAGCGCCAGCGCCCACAAAAAGTAATAACCAATCAACGGCATTCGATTATTCGTATCGTTTCCGGTAAGACCTAAGGCTACATCTCCTAAGGCTTGGGGTTGAAGTTTAAAACCTTTCGTTAAGTCAGACTTCAGGTTGGCATATTTGCGAACCACCAGATCATTCAACGCTGCCGATAAGTCTTCTGTATTTTTATCCTCATCTAAAAGCACAAACGTATAGGTACGAAAGTACCATTCCCAATTGTTACTCAAATCATCTGTCTTCTTGTCGGCCACAAACGATTGACGCGTAGAAGAAGAAACCAACACATCGAACTTTAAATGCGATACATATTTTGATTCGTCTATAATACCTGTGATGGTAAAACTTCCCCACGGATTTGGTGCTGCAGAAACACCATCAAAGTCCTGGGGAAAAGGTAACTGCCGGTCAGCGTACTCCACGATTTTTCCAATCGCATTCTCATTGCCAAAGAGTCGATGAGCTACTTCACGAGTAATTACCATAGAGAAAGGAGAGGAGAGTGCTGTACTCTTATCGCCTTCTTCCAGCTGAAAACTAAAAATGGAAAAGAAGGACGGCTCAGCAAAGTAGCCGCGTATTTCCGTTACATTCTTTTGGTAGGAAACATCACCACCAACACCCGGTGTAAGGTTAGTTGCTTCCTCAATAATAGGATAGTCTGCTTTCAATGCATGCGCCAGCGGGTAGGGTGAGGTGGCATACGGTTGTTTTGAACCTTCGTAATCGGAGAGGATGCGATAGATGCGGTCTTTCTTTTCGTGGAACTGATCATATCGATCCTGATCAGCCAGCATCAGGATGATCAACATACAAACCGACATGGCAACGGCCAGCCCGAAGATGTTAATGAATGAAAATACTTTATACTTCAGAATGTTCCTGATTCCGACTTTGAAATAATTGCTGAACATATCATATTCATTTAAGTGATACTGTAGTCGTGATTTTCGAATGGCAAAGGGACGTAAGTAATTTGCTACCTCATACCAGTAAGCAAGTTTTGCCCGAAGAGCGGATTTGCTTTTAAGTGCTGAATAAAACTGCTCATCCAGATCGCCCTGTACTTCTTCTAAAAGGTCGTTTCGAAGAAAACGATTCAAAAGACGTTGTGCGAGTTTTGGAGGTTTAATGATCATTGATACCTGGTCTTATGAGTTCAGTTATTCTGATTTCAAACATTGCGTTGGATTAACCTTTGCTGCCTTAAAGGTTTGGAGCCCCACTGTAAGCCACGCAATAAGTAGAGCGATGAAACCAGCTCCAATGAAGTAATACCATTTCAATTCAATGTGCTCTGAGAAATTCTCTAACCAATAAGAGGATAGGAAATAGCTCACGGGTAAGGCGAGTAAGATTGCCACCACAACCATTTTGGTAAAATCACTGGAGAGTAAATAAATAATACGCCACTCACTTGAACCCAATACTTTTCGAATGCCGATTTCCTTTAATCTTCTTTCAGTTGTAAAGGCAGCCAATGCGAATAAACCTAAGCATGAAATGACAATGGCTAGTCCGGCAAAGTATCTGGACAATACAGATACTCGTTGCTCAGCCGAATATAAGTTTTGATAATCTTCATCCATAAACTTATAGTCGAATGAAAAGCCTGGATTAAAAGAAGCATAGAAATTTTGTAGTGATGCGATAGACTCCTGTTCTTTAGCAGCCTGCAGTTTAATCATGACAAACAGAGATTGTTGTGGATTGAACAAAACACAAACTGGTTTGATCGGTTCGTAGAGCGATTCGAATTGAAAGTCTTTCAATATTCCAACGATAGTACGTTCACCGGAATAGTGTTTTACTTTTTTGCCGATAGGATCTTTTAGTCCCATCATTTGAATTGCTTTTTCATTAAATAAAATGGCACTGCTGTCGGAAGGAAACTTGTTTGAGAAACTGCGGCCAGAAGCAAGCTGAAAGCCTAATAACTCTGTAGCATCATACCCGGCCTCAATCTCGTGAAACTGAATATTGTATTCTTCATTGCCTTCCCAGGTAATGCCATAGGTATAGCCATCTCCAGCAACCCGAAACGTAGTTGGAGCTGCTTCCGTAATGCCCGGAAGTTTCTTTACTTCGTTTATGAACGTCTCTATATTTTCAGCCACCTTACCTTCCTTTTCAATGTAGATAATATGGTCTTTTGTATACCCCAAATTCTTGTTCTGTACAAATTCAATTTGTTGATACACGATAAATACAGCAACAATCAGAATAATGGAAAGCGAAAACTGAAATACAACAAGTCCTTTTCTGGCAAAGAGTTCACCGATGGCCGTGTTTAGTTTTCCCTTTAATACTTCAGCTGGATTAAAGCCCGAGAGATATAATGCAGGATAACTACCCGCTAGTATTCCTGTGACGAGTGCGAGTGCTAGTGCTGATAAAATTATATTTCTATCGAATGTAAGTAGCAGATGCTTACCTGTAATCAAATTAAATTGTGGAAGGAGTATAGCGACCAATGCTGCTGCTACGAAAAGAGATAGGATCGATATGATGATGGACTCTCCTAAATATTGAGAAATCAATGACTTTCTGTTCGCACCAATGGCTTTTTTAATTCCAACTTCTTTTAAACGCCTTGATGCGCGCGCGGTTGATAAGTTCATGAAGTTGATGCAGGCGATTAGCAGAATGAAGATGGCGATAACAGAAAATAATTTTACGTAGGATATCCGGCCACCGCTTGCCATCCCGTTTTCGTATGTGCCAAATAAGTATCGATCTGAATACTGCTGAAGGAACAGGGTGATGTTTGTATCCTTTTGTTTAGTCTTCATAAAGTTTACGATCTGAGCATTGAATGCATCAACGTTTGCACCTTCTTTTAATCGAACATAGGTAGTGGCGTAATTATTACTCCAACCTGAGTATTGTACAAGGTTCTCTTTAAAATATTTAAATGAAAGAACGAAATCGAATTGAATGGAGGAGTTGACTGGCACATCCTTATAAACAGCCGAAACAAAACATTGATGTTTAAGCCCCATAATTTCCCAATCGATCGATTTACCTAACACATTTTCTGCGGTACCGAATAATCGTTTCGCGAGAGATTCAGAGATAACGATAGCATCTTTATCGTTTAACTTCGGACTTCCTTGAAGGACTTGATATGAAAATAGTTTGAAGAAATCTTCGCTCCCAAATTGTCCATAACTCTTTAACCGGTTGTCTCCGGCCTTTAAAGAAAACCGTTGAGCACTTCCACCGGATGTACAGGCAGCATCTTCAACACCAGCGACCTCATCACGCAAGGCATCCGCTAAAAGTCCTGGTGTATCATTCACGGTTGAAATTCCTTCAGGCTTATTGTGATTGGCCATAACCTGATATAACCTGTCGCCACTTGTGTGAAATTTATCATAACTCAATTCATCAGTTACCCATAAGTAAATCAACATTGCGCAAGCCAATCCGGTAGAGAGTCCTGTCAAGTTGATGAAGAACGAACTTTTATAGCGCATGTAATTACGGAATGCGAGCGTGATGGTATGTCGATACATAAAGAATGGTTTAAACTGTTGCAATCTTTTTGATTTTCGAATGGCAAACGGACGAACATAGTTGAGCGCTTGATACCAATAGTTAAGTTTTGCCCGTAAGAGCGACTTCTTCTTTATGAGCAGATAGAAATTTTCTTCCAGATCGCCCTGCACTTCTTCTGCCAGATCACTTCGAAGGAAGCGAAGAAGCAATCGTTGTGCGAGTTTGGGAGGTATGGCTTTGTCTCTTTTCACGTATTGATTCTATGTTAAGGTTTTGTTTGACCTATCCCATTGAAATATGGGACCTCGTCATTCGTTCCTTTTACCTTGTTCATCTCCTTTAATCCATCTTTAAGTTCTCAGCAGGTTTAATTAATCCTGCCTTGATTGACTGATAACTAATCGTAAGCACGGCAATGAGCACTCCAATCGCACCGGCCAATACAAATACATCCCATGTAATTTCAGTCCGATAGGTAAAATCCTGAAGCCATTTATGCATCATATACCAGGCTACTGGTGCAGCAATCACAATGGAGATAAGAACCAACTTCAAAAAGTTAATCGTTAGCAAACTGAAGATACTTTTTAAAGAAGCGCCCAGTACTAATCGAATGCTGATTTCCTTGCTGCGCTGCTCCACCATAAAAGCAGACAAAGCAAACAAGCCTAGACATGCAACGATAATGGCTAACACCGCAGCACTGATAAATATTCTTCCCATCCGTTGAACATCATCATACATGTGTGCGTAGCTCTCATCGAGAAATGAATACCGTATAGGTTGATTGGGAGAAAACTTTTTCCAGATGGCCTCGACCGAACTAATAACCGAAGACATGTCCGTTGAACTGATCTTAACCGATATAATATTTGAATCATCGCCAAGGATTAACGCCAGTGGACCTATTTCTTCGCGCAGTGATTCAAAATGAAAATCTTCTACAACGCCTATCACGTTGTACACTTGCCAATTCATAATACGCTGTCCAACAGGATCCGTCAACTCCAATTCTTTTGCCATTGCCCGGTTAATAATTATAGAAGCTGAATCCGTACGCATATCTTCAGAGAAGTTTCTTCCCTCTATGAGCTTCATGCCCATCGTTTTGATATAGTCATGGTCAACACGCCACACTTGAGTGCCTACAGATTGATCAGTTTTACTTCTTCCTTCTTTAAAAAAACTATTTCCATTTCGTTTTGTGCCTTTAATGGGCAGGTAATCACTGATGGTGACACTTTTTACAGCCGATAGCTTAGTCAGTTCGTTCTTGAAGGTCTTAATCTGTTTATCAAGTGTACTTGTACCTTGTATTAATAGAACTTGTTCTTTATCAAAGCCAACTTTTTTATTCAGTATGTATTCTACCTGGCGATAGATGATGAACGTAGCGATAATCAAGGTAATGGAAGTGGTGAATTGAAAGACGACTAACATACTTCTGGTCGTTGCATTTTTACTTCCTCTGCTCACATTTCCTTTCAATACATTAACAGGTTTGAATGCGGAAAGATAAAATGCCGGGTAAAGTCCTGCGAGTATTCCTACAGCAATCAATGCTATAACCAGGATTGGATACAACTCCCATTCTTGCCAGGGAAAGATCAAAGATTTCGCTGACAGCACATTAAAGAAGGGCAGAAGCAACCAGGCAAGCACAAGTCCAATAGCAAAGGAAAGAAAGCTAAACACTAACGACTCCGTCAAAAACTGATTGATAATATTGCTGCGGTAAGAACCTACAGTTTTCCGAAGGCCAACTTCTTTCGCGCGGTTGGCTGACTTTGCAGTAGAAAGATTAATAAAATTGATACACGCAATGACAAGAATAAACCCAGCGATTGCTCCGAACAACCAGACAAAACGAATATCACCATGTGATAGTGGATCACTAACTCCTTCCGATCTCAGGTAGATGTCTTTTACAGGTTGTAATTCAAACCACACACTTTTAGCAGCTTCTTTGGCATCCGCCATTCCTTCGTTAAGCCAATGCGGAAGTAAATATTTTTCAATAACCTTTGATAACTTTTTCTCCAGTTGTGCAGCATCAGCCCCCTGTCTAAGTAAAATATAAGTTGGGTAGTTTGTGGCGCCCCAGTACGATTGCTCGCCATCCCAAAACTCAACTCCTTTCATGGTCATGATGAAATCAAAATGCAGATGTGAGTTGGCGGGAAAGTCTTCCATAACTCCGCCTACCTTAAATGGATTAGCGTTATCGTTGTTTCTCACCATTAACTTACCGACAGGATTTTCACCTGGAAAGTATTTATCGGCCTTGCTTTTGGTAATAACAATAGTGTGTGGTTCATCCAGACAATGCTTAAGATTTCCGTAAACCATTGGCACCTGAAGTATTTCCAATAGTTCCTGATCAGCATACACAAATCCTTCCTCGAATGTATTCTCTGCTTCATCAGCGCGCCTGATCTGATTGCTGCCAGCGCCAAAAAGTTCACTTGAATTATAGCGACCTACCTTTTCAATTTCGGGATAGTCATCTTTTAGAGCCTTGGCAAAAGGTGCCTGAAACCAAACATCTTTTCCTGATTCCCCTCTGAAATGGTAGGCTTGCAGTACTCTAAAAATTCTGTCTCCATCCGGATAATGACGGTCGTAACTAAGTTCGTCTTTGATAAACAATGCAATCAGCAGGCATGCCGCAATGCCCAACGCAAAGCCTCCTATCTTAATAGAAGAATACATTTTCTGTTTGGATAAATTTCTCCAGCCGATTTTAAAATAGTTTTGAAGCATATCAAGATGGTTTGAATAATGATGTTTCGATTTTCTAAGAGCAAATGGACGGATGTAGTGAATAACCTGATACCAGTAGTTCAGTTGCGCTTTTGTTGTTGATTTTTTCTTCAGCGTTACATAAAAATTTTCTTCCAGATCGCCACGAACTTCTTCCGCGAGATCAGTTCTCAGGAACGAATCCAATAGCTTATTGGCTAGGCGAGGAGGGAAGAGTGGTTGATCTTTTTTCAAGTACTATTATTTCGTTGCCGGTTTCCGGTTTCTAGTTACCGGTGACTGGCAACCGGAAACTGGTAACTGGTTTATCCAATGCCAAGGTTTAATTTGCTTGCAGCAAAATCAGGAAACTGATTCCATAAGGAAACTTTGAAATCACGTGCAGCTACTAATGTCTTTCGACCAAAAGCTGTGATGGTGTAAATTCGTTTTCTTCTTCCACCTCGTTCAGCTGTTGAATCTCCCATTTCGGATTTTAGAAATCCTTTCTCTTCTAATCGGGTGAGGGTGGAGTGAACCGCTCCAATGGATACAGAGCGATCGGTCTGTGATTCAAATTCCTGTGCGATGTTAAAGGCATAAGCCTCTTCTCCGAGTATACCTACCAAGAGTAGGATTACCTCTTCAAATTCGCCTAATTTTGTTTCGATCATGATGTATGTTACTAGATTGTAGAGCATATATACGACAAGAATTCGTATATGTTCTACTATTTAGTAAGAAATGGCGGAAATATTTGGTAATCAGTAATCTGTAACCGGTATTCGGTAACAGATTACCGAATACCGATTACTAAATACCGATTACGATCACCACTAACTACTCAGACTTCAGACTCTTCACCGGATTAATAAATGCAATCTTAATGGACTGATAACTCACAGTAAGAAGAGCAATCACAATGGCACTCGATCCTGCGGTAGCAAAAATCCACCAGGCTAATTCAGTGCGATACTGAAAACCCTCGAGCCAGTTGTTCAACATGAAGTAGGTGATGGGAATAGAAATAACAATTGAGATCCCGATCAACACGACAAAGTCTTTCGATAACATTTTCCAAAGGTTAAAAACAGATGCTCCCAATATTTTTCGAATGCCAATTTCCTTTGTACGCTGTTGAGTAGCAAACGAAGCAAGTCCAAACAATCCTAAACACGAAATGAAAATGGCAAGCAGAGCAAATAGCGATGCCAGTCTGCCAATCCGTTCTTCGCTGGCAAATTTATTTTCATATTCCTCGTCAACAAATTTAAATTCAAAGGGAACAGTGTGCATCACAGACTTAAAAACATTTTCTGCCCGCGCGATCGCTTCATGCGAATTTAGATTCGGATTCAAACGCATGGTAATCCATGAACTGCCAATGGTATTTAAGAAAAGATCACTCGTCATAAAATACAGACTCGGCTTTGCAGGTTCGTATGGAGAATCCACAACCACGTCCTGAATTACACCGATCACTCTGAATTTTCTTCCTTGCCACTCAATCTCTTCGTCTAAAGGATTTTGCCAACCGATTAATCGGGCAGCGGTCTGGTTGAGGATGACCGCAGAGGAATCCGTTGACATTTCGAGGGAGTAATCGCGACCTTGTACAAAATTCCAACCCATCATGGAACCGTATTCAGGTGTTACGGCCATGCAGGCAAAGCCAACTTTTTCATTCATATCTTTTCCTTGCCAACTGAAGTTGTTTAAGGTAAACCAGGTTTCGGTAGCGGGACTTGAAGATTCTGCCAGTTCAACAATGGCATCCGATTGTTTCAATTTATTTCGAAGTGGTCGAATCTTTCCCCAGAACTCATTCGAGTTTTTTCGGATCATGATAAGTCCCTCTCGTGTATATCCAATCGGTCTGTCTTTTGCAAATTGAATCTGTCGCCACACGGTGATCGTTCCAATGATCAGTGCTACTGACACAGAGAACTGCAAGACGACTAATACCTTGCGGGGAACATTTGCGAATTGACCAACACGGAATACTCCTTTTAAAACTTTTACAGGTTGGAACGAAGAAAGAAATAAAGCGGGATAACTTCCGGCAAGAATACTGGTTGCCAATACAAAGCATAATGCAATGAGAAGAAAGGTTGAGTTGGTCCACGGCATCGTCATTTCTTTTTCGGCCAGTTGATTGAACCACGGTAATGAGAGACTTGCCAAACCAATAGCCAACACAAACGCGAACGCGACAATCAAAAAAGTTTCGATAAAGAACTGACCAATCAACTGAGCACGTGCCGAGCCAATCGATTTACGAATGCCCACTTCTTTGGCGCGCATTTCCGATTGTGCCGTACTTAAATTCATAAAGTTGATGCAGGCAAGAATAAGGACAAACATTCCGATGATACCAAACAACCACACGAACTGAATACGTCCGCCATTTTCTTTACCATCTTTCCACTCCGAGTGTAAATGCCATCGACTCATGGGCTGAAGAAAGACCAGGGGATTCTCCAGCGCAGCTTGCTCTCGAGGAAGTTTGTTGAACTTTACTTTCTCTATTTTTCTTGAGGCTGCTTCAAAGGAAGTTGTTGGTTCTATTTCAACAAACGTGATGGCTTCCGTGAAATTGATATCATCGCTGTTCCAGTTATTCTCATCGTCCTTTAGCCAGGGATTGGCAGAAACCCACATGTCCCAGCTGGAAATGAATTGCAGGGAATGGAACCGCGAATTGGCTGGAACATTTTTAAAAATTCCCGTTACCTTCACATCCATTTTGTTATCAATCCTCAAAAGTTGATTGAGTGGATCCTGATCACCGAAGAGAGCCTGAGCAGAGGATTCAGATAATACAATTGAAGAAGGATCATCCAAACTTTTCCAAGAACCCTGAAGCATTTGAAAAGAAAACATTTCCAGACCTTCTTTATCCATGAACGTACCGTTTCGCGGAATTTTCTTCTCTTCAATGGCAAGTACATGACTACCTTCCCACCACATTTGTACCACATGTTTAAAGTCATTTCGATAAACCGTTTTTAACTCGGAAGACATGGGCACCGGCACAGCCAGATTTGTTTTGATTTCGTGAGATATCGTTTGATGCTGATATACCTGTGCGATGTGCTCAAAATTCTTGTGATAGGAATTAAAAGATACTTCATCAAATACCCACATGCCAATCAGAATCGTAACGGCCATCCCAACCGAAAGACCGATAATGTTAATGTAGGAGTAACCTTTATTCTTGATGAGACTTCGCCATCCGATCTTGAAATAACTTTTATACATACCGTAACCATTTAAATTTTTATATCCTTCTGCTGGTTTGATAATACTTGGTCGAAAGAGTAACAATACATCGACTATAAATCTTAAATCAGCTTTAGACTTTCCACTTTTAACTTTCCGCTCCTCATACAACTCCATCAAATCACCTTCAATGTATTTCAGCAACTTCGGATGGCAGAACCATTGGAAGAAGCGGAGAGGGAGACGTGGTGGATTTGTGTTGCTCTTTTTCATTTTTTGATTCTCAATCATAAGTTACCGGTTTCCAGTTGCCGGTAACTGGAAACCGGTAAACCGGTAACTATTCTGATCTCAAACTCTTTACC
The DNA here is from genome assembly GCA_039930485.1 of Chryseolinea sp. Classification (GTDB taxonomy): domain Bacteria; phylum Bacteroidota; class Bacteroidia; order Cytophagales; family Cyclobacteriaceae; genus Chryseolinea. The sequence goes on along the minus strand of JBDTTT010000045.1, from coordinate 5,170 downwards.
GGGTTCATCATGGCAGCTCGTATAGCTTGGTAACTCACGGTTGCCAATGTAATAGCCAATGCACCCATGCACGTTAGCAAAAATACCCATCCAGAAATCTCTGTGCGATATTCATAATTCTGTAGCCAATTGTTCATGAAGTAGTAACCGATCGGAACGGCCAGAAAACAGGAAATAATGATCAGCACAATAAAGTCTTTTGAAAGTGATTTCCAAAGCATTAGTATAGAAGCACCCAACACTTTTCGTATGCCGATTTCCTTAGTGCGCTGCTCGGCCACAAAAGCAGCTAACCCGAAGATTCCAAGGCAACTGATGAACAAAGCCAGGATGGCAAAAAAACCTGAGAGTTTGCCAACCCGAACTTCATCTGAAAACTTTCCGGCAAATTGCTGATCGACAAAATGGTATTCAAATGGAGAGGCTGGATAATACTTTTTAAACACTACTTCCACTTTGGCTAACGCTTCGCTTGTGTTTAAGTCTGGAGAGAGTTTAATGTTTATAACGTTAACGACACTGTAGTCAAGCATAAAAAAGGATGGCTTCACTGGTCTAAAGGGAGATTCTTTTACCAAATCCTGAATGACACCAATTATCTTATACTCCTTTCCGGAAAACGTCAGGGTTTCATTTGTTGGATTCTTAAAGCCTATCAGTTTAACGGCAGCTTCATTCAGAATAACAGCTCCATTATCAGTGACACGTTCTCGCGAAAAATCACGTCCTGATTTGATTATCCAGCCTACGGTTTTTCCAAACTCGTGCGACACTTTGTTAGTCATGAACAACGGATAAAATCCTTCAGCTTTTCCAGGCCATTTTATGTCAGTAGTTCCGCCATAGTCAGATGTAATCGAACCAAGCGATTCTGATATGTCAACTGCAGCACGTGTATTCAGCAAGTCCTGACGTAATGTTTCGAAATTATTGCGCAGCTGCTCTGGTTTCATGTTGATCTCTATCAGTCCGGAGCGATTATAACCCACCGGCCTGTTTTGTGCGAATTCAATTTGCAGGAATACCACCGCAATGCCGATCATCAGCGTGATCGACACACTAAATTGAAACACCACCAATATTTTGCGCGGCAACGATGCCCACCTACCCGGACGGAATGTGCCCTTCAAAACTTTTACAGGTTGAAAAGAAGAGAGATAAAAAGCGGGGTAACTGCCTGACAACAGGCCGGTAATCAGACTGAAGACAACGATAGCTCCCCAGAACCACGGGTTTGTCCATAAAATATCTATACGCTTTCCTGCAACATCGCTGAAAAACGGCAGCATCAATTGAACCAAGACAAGCGATAACACAAATCCCAGTGTTACAGTAAGTAATGATTCGCAGACGAACTGAAGCATAAGTTGCGTACGAACCGATCCGATGCTTTTACGAATGCCCACTTCACGGGCTCGTTTCTCAGAACGTGCAGTAGCCAGATTCATAAAATTGATGCAGGCCAGCAGTAAAACAAAAACGCCAATCAAACCGAAGAGCCACACATACGTAATTTGTCCGCCTGTATTCACACCATTCTTAAAGTCACCATACAAATGCCATTTGCTCATAGGGTGCAGAAAAAATTCTGGTTTATATCCGGGCGGGTTATCGCGCTTCATTCGGATATCTTTAATTTTTGCAGAAACCATGTCAAAATCTTTTCCATCCTTGAGTTGAACAAAAATCTGCCACGAATTTTCATCCCATGCATGCGCAGCGTTTTTGACCCACGGATCCTGACTTTCATACAAAGCCCATGAGGCCAGAAAAGAAACCTCATGAAAGGCGCTGTTGTTTGGAAAATCTTCGTAAACCCCGCTGATTTTTACACTGATGTTTTCATTGAGCGTGATTATTTTATTCAATGGTTCTTCCTCGTCAAACAGATCATGAGCCAACGTGTTCGACAACATAATCGTGTTTACGTCTTGCATGTCGTTGCGAGAACCAGAAAGCATCTTCACTGACATCATATCATTGAAATCTGGTTCTACATAATTTCCGGACCGCACTAATTGTTTGGTATCGGTTGCCAAGGTTCCGTCTTTGGTGTAAGAAGACAAACTCACTCGTTCAAAATCAGGGTATTGGGTTCGAAGTTCATGGGCCAATGGAATGGGCAATGAGTTGTAAGAACTCTTCTCCACATCGAAAGTCACAAATTGCCATAGCTGGCCAATGCGATCATAGTTTTTAAAACTCTTGTTAAACGACAGTTCATCCCATATCCAGAGTCCGATTAGAATAGTTACTGCCATTCCCACGGCCAATCCCCCGATGTTGATAGCGGAGTAACTTTTGTTTCTTACCAAATTGCGCCACCCAACCTTAACATAACTTTTTACCATAGCGTAGTTGTTTAAATTTTTATATCCTTCCGTTGGTTTTATAATGCCAGGTCTGAAGAGGAGAAGTACATCAATAATAAATCGTACATCCGCTTTTCTTTTCCCTGATTCTTTAATTCTTTCATCATACAACTCCATCAGATCCCCCTCAATGTATTTCAACAACTTCGGATGGCAGAACCATTGGAAGAAGCGAAGGAAGAATTTTGGTGGAATGGTTTTGTCTTTTTTCAATTTGTAATTCTTTTTAAAGGTTACCGGTTCCTGTTACCGGGAACTGGTAACCCGTAACTACTCTGATCTCAAGCTTTTCACAGGATTTGTCATTGCAGCTTTTATTGCCTGAAAACTTACCGTACATAATGTTATCATCAATGCACCAAGTACAGTAACAATAAATGTCGTCCATGAAATCTCGGTATGGTATTGATAATTAAGCAGCCAATTGTTCATAAAGTAATAGGAGATTGGAATAGCGATTGCGCTTGATATCAAGACCAGAATCACAAAATTTCCAGATAGTAATTTCCATAGCTGAGCAATGGAAGCACCCAGTACTTTGCGAATGCCGATCTCCTTGGTATGTTGCTCTGCTACAAACGAAGCTAAGCCTATTAACCCAAGACAACTGATGAAAGTTGCCAGCGTGGCAAAGACGTAGGCTAGTTTTCCGATGCGCTCTTCATCACCAAATTTTCTTGAATACTCTTCATCTACAAATTTGTAATCGAATGGGGCAGAGGGGATATGTTTTTTAAAAACAGAACCAATTGTGGCCAGTGATTCGCTTGCGCTTTTTTCGGGATTTAATTTTAGAAATATCCAGTTTGCCCTTTGAATATCCTGTAAATAAATATTGGGACGTATGGGTTTGTAGGGCGATTCCATGATGAGGTTTTGGACAACGCCAATCACATGAAATTTGGTGTCTCCCCAAGTAATCTCCATGCCTAACGGATCTTTTACATTCATAAATTCCACAGCCGCTTCATTTAGTAAAATGGCCGTTGAGTCGGTAACAAATTCACGCGATATATCTCTTCCTTCTTTTATTTTCCAATCTACTGTTGTTCCATATTCAGGTGTTATTCGAATCGTTCCAAAATCAGCGGACTGTATTCTTGAATCTTTTCCCGGCCAGTTAAATCCGCCACTATTTTGCCATACGCCTGTCAGTGGACTGGATGACTCCGACATCTCTACTACTGCACCTGAATTCTTAAGCTCGGTTCTTAGCACATCATATTTTCCATAAAAGTCTGGCGACTTCATTTGAATCATCACTAGTCCTTTGGAATTGTATCCCATCGGCCTGTTTTTCGAAAACTGAATTTGCTCGTAGACAATGATTGTTCCGATTACCAGTGTAACCGATACAGTAAATTGAACTACTACCAAAACTTTGCGTGGGAGTGAGGTGAGCCTCCCTGTTTTAAAAGAACCCTTCAATACTTTCACCGGACGAAACGATGAGAGATAAAGTGCGGGATATGAACCCGCCAATAAACTTGTGATCAAAATGAAAAGTAGGGAAAGTAACCAGAAGTATGGATTGCTCCAGGTAAGGATAATTTCTTTATCCGCCAGATCATTAAACAACGGTAACGAAAGTGTAACGAGTCCAACAGCAAAAGTAAAAGCCAACAGAACTACTAAAAAAGATTCACTTAAAAATTGATTAATCAGTTGACTCCTTAATGAACCGATGGTCATGCGAATACCCACTTCTTTCGCACGTTTTTCAGAGCGTGCTGTACTTAAATTCATAAAGTTAATACAAGCTAACAGCAACACGAATATTCCAACAATGCCAAACAGCCAAACAGTTTGAATTCTTCCACCTATGTTTATTCCATTTTTCCATTGTGATCTTAAATGCCAGTCTGACATCGGATGTAGATATACCTCAGGTTTAAAAGTTACATCCTTTGTAATGTCTGCTCGCACGGTTTTTATTTTCTCCGATACCGCATTTATGGTGGTGCCCGGTGCTACTTGAACAAATAGCTGGAAAGAATTATTATCCCACTGTTCCAACGATCTTTTCATCCAGCTTTCTGATTCAGCATATAGTTCCCAGCTCGAAATAAATTGTAATTCGTTGAAAGAAGAATTGGGGGGCATGTCTTCATAGATACCTGTCACTTTTACATCCAGTGTATTGTCAATTCGAACAAATTGATTCATTGGGTCAGTAGTTCCGAAAAGAGCTTTGGCAGTTGAAGTAGAAATTAAAATGGAAGCCGGATCTTTTAATCCGTTACGTGTACCTGCAATCATTTTTAGGGTAATCATCTCCGGAAAGTCAGCTTGAACATAATTACCTGTTTGTGATATTTTCTGTTCTCCTGAACTCAAGATATGTTCACCTGCCCACGATGCCATTGAAAGATAGGAAAAGTCATTTCCATACATATTCCTCAGCGCATTCTCCAAGGGTCGTGGAATGGCAACCTGGCTACCTGTATTCCCATCAACGGTTTGGTGCTGCATGACTTGTGCAAGCTGATTATAGTTTTGATGGTTCTTATCATAGGATACTTCGTCCCATATCCAAAGCGAAATCAATATGGCAATGGCCATCCCCGTTGCAAGCCCACCAATATTGATGAACGAATATCCTTTGTTTCGGAGAAGATTTCTCCATCCAATGGTAAAATAACTTTTATACATAGTGTAGCGGTTTACATTTTTATATCCTTCTGGTGGTTTGATAATACTGGGTCTGAAAAGGAGTAACACATCAATGATAAATCGTACATCCGCTTTTCGTTTTCCGAATTCGTTTATTCTCTCATCATACAACTCCATCAAGTCTC
>JBDTTT010000044.1:0-39854 GCA_039930485.1 Chryseolinea sp. | reverse complement strand
TAATCCAGTCAATTCACTATTATAGCTCATCCCGCCACCAGCGGGATGAGCTAACCCAAACACAAAGGAAGCTACTGCGCCAAGCAGTAGCTTCCTTTGTGTTTTCTATTGCGCGCGTACCATCCATGAAATCCACTCATCCTGACGCGCAACTGCACTGAAAGTCGATGGTGAGTAGCAATCTACATTCAACGCACAACCAATTGACAGTATCGCGACTTCTTAAATCATAATAAAAATAACTCGGCTATTAGAACGAATGACCAATATTTTGTGTCGTCAGAAACTCATCAAGCATTAAGGAGACTCATATTCGATTGCATCTGCACTGAAAGCCGATTGCTGTTCTGATGTGAAGAATGATAAAGATCAAGCTGGTTAGAATTTACTCCCCATCAACGACACCGATCTTTTGAGACGCTGATGGATTAGAGTGGTGATTCGGAAAGGATTTAATAACTTACCAATATCATTAAATCTTAGATATGAAAAGAAACTTATTATTCCTTCTACTGTTATGTTTTGGAAAAATAGCCGCCCAAACGAATACCGAGAATTATCCCACTGATTCCGCCTCTGTTGAGCAGGTGGGAATTCCAAAAGGTGAAATCTTAACCTTTACGTTTGAGAACTCGAAAATATTCCCCGGGACCTCACGCGAAATTAAAATTTATGTACCCATTCAGTACACTGCCAGCAAGCCGGCGTGTGTATATGTCAACCAGGATGGAATTCAATGGAAAGCACCAACGGTGTTTGATAATCTAATTGCTAAAAATGAAATGCCCATCACCATCGGTATTTTCATCACGCCTGGAAAAGTACTGGCGCAAAATAAAGAAGGAGCACTTGACCGATTTAATCGAAGCTTCGAGTATGATGGCTTAGGCGATGCTTATGCAAGATTTTTATTAGAAGAAGTTTTTCCATTTGTTGAAAGTCAAAAAACATCCAGTGGTCGGCCGATTATTTTATCAAAAAGCGGAAATGACAGAGCCATTGGTGGTTCCAGTAGCGGTGCTGTTTGTGCATTCACTGCTGCGTGGGAGCATCCCGAAGAATTTTCGAGAGTATTCAGTGCAATTGGAACGTACATCGGTCTGCGAGGTGCCGACCGGTATGATATTCTGATACGAAAATATGAACCCAAACCCATTCGCATCTTCATGCAGGATGGAGCCAATGATTTGAATATTTATGCTGGCGATTGGTGGAAAGCAAATGAGTCAATGGAAAGAGCGTTGACATTTTCAGGCTACGATGTAAAACATGCGTGGGGTGAAGGTGCTCACAACGGTCAGCACGGTTCAGCCTTATTTCCGGAAGCGATGCGTTGGTTGTGGCGCGATTATCCAAAATCGATTATTGCTGGCCGAACAAGTAACACATTTCTTAATGACATCCTCATCGACAAAGAAGGTTGGGAGTTGGTAGGCGAGAATTATGGATTTACAGAAGGTACTGCCGTCAACGCAAAAGGTGAAGTTTTTTTTCAAGATATCCCGAATTCGAAAACGTATAAGATAGGGGTGGATGGTAAGTTGGATGTATACCTTGCGGATTCAAAGAAGGCGAGTGGCACCACATTCTCAACTACTGGTGATATGCTAACCGCTACAGGCGGTTGGTCAGAGCCACCTGCCAAACAAGTACATCGATACAAAGTATCCAAAGCCTACGAAGTTGTAGCCGATGAAACACCCGGCAATGATATTACCATAGCGTTTAATGGAAATATATATGTTACCTCACCAGATGGTCGCGAGCGACCTAGTAAGTTATATCTGATAAAACCAAATGGTGAACGAAGTGTCGTAGATGAAGGACTGAAATTCGCAAACGGTCTTAGTCTGTCACCCGATCAAACACAACTTTACGTAACGGAGTCAGCAACACATTGGGTTTGGGTATATCAGATACTAGCGGATGGCGCATTAGCCAGCAAACAACGTTATGGTTGGTTGCATGTTCGTGACACAGATGAAAATGCATGGAGCGATGGATTAAAATGTGATCGCGATGGAAGGGTCTATGTCACCAGCCTTAGTGGCATTCAGGTGCTTGATCAACTGGGAAGAGTAAATGCCATTATACCATTACCAAAAACAAAAGGCCAAGCCTCTAACCTTTGTTTCGGAGGTCCCAACTTTGATATTATGTATGTCTCCTGCCACGACAAAGTTTTTCGAAGAAAGGTAAAAGTAAAAGGGGTCAACAATTTTGAGAAACCACTCAAACCCACTAACCCAAGACTTTAAAGAACAATAAAACTAAATGATGTTGCCACGAATACACGAATTAAAATGTAAACTAATCTGCGTTATCTGCCGGGATTCAATCTGCGGAAAAGCATATTTGATTTTCATTTCGGATTGAAATGTAAAATGATACTGATTAATTCTTAATCTATTGCGTATGAAAAACAAGATACTATTCATTCTCATCCTGTTCTTTCCAGGATCACTCATTGGCCAAAAGTTTAATGGTATTGAAACAAACCTATCGAATCTCTTTCGTCTATCCGATGCAAAGAGTCGTTCTATTTCTCCTGAAAATTTTACGGGTGAAAAAGGAAAAGGAGGGATGGCCACGGATGGTACAGGTTCAAATCCATCAAGAGATTTAGGACAAGGATGGAAAGTAAGTCCTTCCGTGCGCATAAAATCCAAAGCCATCTTTACCTTAGCCGACATCACCGGACCAGGGTCTATCCAGCACATCTGGATGACACCAACAGGCAACTGGCGACATTCTATATTGCGATTTTATTGGGATGATGAAACAGAACCATCCGTTGAAGTGCCAGTGGGTGATTTCTTCGGAATGGGCTGGAACAAATATTCACCGTTAAACTCATTGGCGGTTACAGTGAATCCGGGAAGCGCTTTCAATTGTTACTGGCCAATGCCATTCCGCAAGAAGTGCAGGATCACAATGGAAAATATCGATGACAATGAAATGACATTGTATTATCAGATTGATTATCTACTTACTGATGTATCCAGCGATGCCGCATATTTTCATGCGCAGTTTAACCGCGTAGGTCGCTTGCCTTATAAAGAAAATTATACAATCGTTGATCATATTAAAGGTAAGGGACACTATGTCGGAACGTATATGGCGTATGAGTCACATGATAACGGCTGGTGGGGTGAAGGTGAAATAAAATTCTTTATGGATGGTGATGAAAAATTTCCAACCATCTGCGGAACGGGCACTGAAGATTATTTCTGCGGCTCCTACGATTTTGACACCAAAAGAAAAGTTGCGGATGGACTTGAAGTAACAGACTATACCGAATTCTCTACACCCTATGCCGGTTTGCCACAGGTAATAAAAGGAGATGGTCATTACAAAATTATGCAGCGATTTGGAATGTACCGCTGGCACATTACAGACCCCATTCGTTTTGAAAACGATTTAAAGGTCACGATACAGGCCTTGGGATGGCGCGCTGATGGAAGGTATTTGCCTTTACAGGATGATATTGCAACGGTTGCCTATTGGTATCAAACTGAACCGCATACAAAGTTTCAAAAACTACCATCAAGAGATGACCTGGATGTGAATTAAAAACTAAATCGGAATTCGCACATGATACGAATTTATAAAACAGTGCAAGGACTTTTTAGAGATAAAATCATTTTGGCCATTTCAATAATAGCATTGTCGGGTTGTAGTAAGAGTAAAGAAACAACTACAGAAGGTATTGCTAAAGCGCAATCATTTCTCAAAGGCTCGTTTGGTTATGACCTTAATTTCCTGAAACAATACCACAAAGATGTAGTGTTATTGGGTGATGATAGTTTGGGTGCACAAATCGTTGTACTCCCTGCATACCAGGGTCGAGTGATGACCAGTACTCTTAATGGTTATTCCGGTACCAGTTTGGGTTGGGTCAATTATGAATTGATTGCCTCGGGCAAAGTGGCTAATCATATCAACGCATTTGGAGGTGAAGAACGCTTCTGGCTGGGACCAGAAGGAGGACAGTTTTCAATTTACTTTAAAAAAGGTGTTGAGTTTACATTTGATAACTGGTTCGTGCCGAAAGAACTGGATACGGAAGCGTTTACATTAGTCTCCTCAACAAATTCAGAGGCAACATTTCAAAAAGAAATGCATTTGGAAAATTATTCAGGCAATAGTTTTGACCTGCAAGTGAACCGCACTATTCGACTATTGAATAAAACAATTATTGACAGTGTCTTGGGGATAGCAATTTCAGAGCGCGTACATACCGTAGCGTTTGAGTCTGACAATAGTATCACGAATACGGGCAATACAGCATGGAATAAAAAATCGGGGATGCTTTCCATCTGGATATTAAGCATGTTGAATGCTACAGAGAAAACAACAGTGGCAGTGCCATACAAACAAGGAGACAATGCCAAGCTTGGCAAAATAGTTACGGATGACTATTTTGGAAAAGTATCAGCCGATAGATTAAAAGTCAGCAATGGTTTGATTTTATTTAAAGCCGATGCCAATAGCCGGAGTAAAATTGGAGTGGCTCCATCAAGAGCATTGCCAATAGTAGTAAGTTATGATGCATTGAATATTATATTGACCATTGCACAGTTTACTTTGCCTCAAGCGAAAACGGAAGGCTATGTAAATTCATTGTGGAAGATTCAAGACAATCCTTTTGATGGAGATGCGATTAATGCATATAACGATGGGCCAAACAATGGCAGTCAGTTGGGAAGATTTTATGAAATTGAAAGCTCATCACCCGCTGCGGCATTAACACCAGGTGCTTCCCTTCATCATATACACCGCACAATTCATCTGCAGGGAGATAAAGAAAGTTTGAATGCGATTTGTGAGAAATTACTTGGAGTAAGCATAGATCAAATTTCTTTAGAATTGAATATTCAAAATAACTAACCTCCAGAGTCATTATTCTCAAGAGATTGTCATTCGTTTTATGCCACGAATGCACGAATTAGAAATATTCGGATCTGTGTCATCTGCTGGAAAATGTATTTCAATTCTTCCCATTGTTAAACTATGGAATTTGCCAGAAAGAATCTGCCCTGTTTATCCTAATACTCACACCAGCTGGGGGAGAGGCAACGCACTGAATACTAAACAGGTTAAGATTCACATTGTAATAGCACCGCTCATCAACTTGTTACTTTATGCATGCCTCGTTTATCATTCGTTCCGTATATCTTCATCAGAAAAATGGAGTAACTGCAAAACCAATCGATATGAAAATGAAAACTACAATCAATTATTTCTTAACCGTGTTTGGATTAATTTTTCTGATGCACACCGCTGCAATCGGGCAAATGATACAACTGCCAGATGGAGGAGTTAATCTTACACGAAAAGCAGGAGCACGCGTTGGTGTAACAGACATAGAGATTAATTGGAATGCACCCGGTGTAAAAGGACGCGAGGGTAATATATGGGGAACAAATGTTGCTCCATATGGATTTACAGTTTTGGGTTATGGATCGTATGTAGCTTCACCCTGGAGAGCAGGAGCGAATGAAAGCACCACCATTTCATTTTCAACAGACATTACTATTAATGGCAAGAAGCTCGCAGCAGGTAAATATGGCTTCTTCATAGCACTATATGCTGATTCCAGTACTCTAATCTTCAATAGCAACACGAAAGGTTGGGGAAGTTATTTTTATAAGAGCGAAATGGATGTGTTACGGGTTGGCACGCGTCAGCAAAAAGAAATAAAAGAAAGTAAAGAGCGATTGGAATATACTTTCTCCAACCAAAATGATCGTTCTCTTGAGATTGCATTAGAGTGGGAACACTGGCGCATTCCTTTTAAGGTAGAAGTAGATTTAACAAACACGACACTGGCCTCTATCCGTTCACAATTGAGTGGTGCCATGGGTTTTGATACTCCAAGCTTAGAGGTTGCTGCGGCATGGTGTTTAAGTAACAATGTAAACTATGAGGAAGCATTGGGATGGATCAATGCAGTAGTTGATCCAAACATGGGTCGTGTGAATACTTTCAGTGCGCTTTCTACAAAAGCAGGCTTGCTTAGCAAACTGAATAAAAAAGAAGAAGCAGATCAGATTATGAAAGCAGCGTTGGTGAATGCCAACGTTTTGGAGATGCACATGTATGGTCGTCAGTTGTTAAGTGAAAAGCGTACGAAAGAGGCCATGACTATTTTCGAAAATAATTACAAAAAGAATAAAGGCGCCTGGCCTACGAATGGGGGAATGATGCGGGGTTATTCTGCTTCAGGCGATCTGAAGAAAGCATTGGAATATGCCAGGCTGGCACTGGCACAAGCGCCAAATGAAGAAGCCAAAAAAGTGATAGAGCAAGCCATTAAAACTTTGGAATTGGGTAAACCTCTTTAGACATATTTCTTCATCAGGTTACTTATCTCAGGAACTCTGATGGAGAAATGCCCGATCAAAAAAGTTGAACCAAATTCACAAGGCCGGCAAGGATCAGCATGATCGCCCAGAATATTAATTCACCCTTTAGACAAGCTATAAAACCGCGTTTCAATCTTTCTAACATAGTTAAATATACGAATTTTTGATGAACAGAGTTTCGCAATTTCTACCTATCTGAATCACCGGCCCCCGGGATCAGATGTTTATAAGAACAACCAGGAAATTGAAAGCACCAGCTTCCGCGTTGAGTGATATGAAGCTCTAATACATATAATAACATTCTAAAGCATTTTTATTAAATTGAAACGTAAATCACCCTACACAACGAAAACAATTAACCGACAATAATTATGACGACAACAGATAATAAACCTAAAACCTGGTTTTGGATTGTTAGTGCAGTGGCACTCATATGGAACTTAATGGGTGTAATGGCTTACATATCGCAAGTGACAATGAGCCCTGAAGCGCTTCAGGCTTTACCTGAAAATCAAAGAGCACTTTACGAATCAGCACCTTCTTGGGCTACTGGCGCTTTTGCTATTGCTGTATGGGGTGGTACTTTAGGTTGTATATTATTACTACTTCGTAGAAAACTAGCGACACCTGTGCTGATTTTATCTTTAGCGGGAATTTTGGTGCAGATGTATCACTCTTTCTTTATCAGTAATTCATTAGAAGTTTTTGGACCAGGCGGCTTGGTGATGCCCATCATGATTATTGTCATTGGCATCTGGCTGATTTGGCTCTCTCGTAAAGCAACCACCAATGGTTGGATGAAGTAAAAAGTAGAGGAACTTATCCGTGAGAGAGTGTATTTGAATTCTCTCTCACGGATAAAATGTCGAAAGATTGTTTTTCGTTTTGTTGCTACGAATGCACGAATTAAAATGCATACTGATCAGCGTGATCTGCGGAGATTCAATCAGCGTAATCAGCGGGAAAGTGAATTTGAATTCCCCACAATATTAAACAATACCTGAGCCAATGCCGAAGTTGGTGCCTGATCGTTATTCTCTCAAGTCACCGCTCAATCAATGGTGTTGCCACTGATTTATAATGGTTATGAATTCAGCAATAAAAACTCTAAATTCCATTCTATTGCTTTTCCTAAACCCATTTAACGATGACAACGCGCAGATCATTCTTTCAAAAAGTGATTGGTACCGCAGGCGCACTTTCGCTTACTCCTTTAGTTAGCCACGCCATTTCGGAAGATATCTCGGATGCCTTAGTATCACTCAATAAACTTACTCCTGTGGATGCTGCCAATGATGAAGATCTTTGGGCTCGCATGGCACAAGCATACACAGTAAGTCCTACTATTCTCAATCTTAATAATGGTGGCGTAAGTCCGCAACCCAAAGTGGTGCAGGATGCTGTTGATCGTTATTATCATTTAAGCAACGAGGCTCCTTCATATTACATGTGGCAAATATTAGATCGCGGGCGCGAACCCTTGCGCAAAAAGCTAGCAGACTTAGCAGGAGTTACTCACGATGAATTAGCCATCAATCGAAATACAACAGAAGCACTGGCCACGTTCACATGGGGTATTGATATGCAACGAGGAGATGAGATTGTAATGACCAAGCAAGATTATCCCAACATGATACACGCCTGGAAGCAACGTGAACTCCGGGAGGGTGTAAAGATCAATTGGATTAATCTCAATCTGCCCATTGAAAATGATGATGTCGTCATCAAAGCATATGTAGATGCCACAACATCCAAAACCAAAATCTGGCACATCACCCATCTCATTACCTGGACGGGACAAATTTTACCAGCTGCAAAATTGTGCGCAGAAGCTCGCAAACGTGGTATCATCAGTATTGTGGATGCGGCTCACTCGTTCGCGCATTTGGATTATAAAATTTCAGATCTCAATTGCGATTACTTCGGTACCAGTTTGCATAAATGGTTATGTGCTCCCTTCGGCACAGGCTTAATGTACGTGCGCAAACCGCTGATTGAAAAAACGTGGCCCATCTTTCCCAACGACAAACCACAGAGCCCGGATATTCGAAAGTTTGAAGCATTGGGCACGCGATCCTTTGCACCTGAGCAAGCCATTGGTCAAGCCATTGATTTTCACAATGCAATTGGAGGCAGGCGCAAGCAGGAGCGATTACATTATTTAAAACGCTATTGGTGTGATGCCATCTTGAAAAATCCGCGTGTTAAACTTCATATTTCATTAAAGCCGGAATACTCCTGCGCATTGGGTACATTTAGTATTGATGGATTGGATGTAGGTGACATTACATCCAAACTCATGAGCGAGCATGGAATTCACACCACTTCCATCAAGTGGGAAAATGTAAATGCTGTGCGCGTTACGCCACACGTATACACCACAACGAAAGATCTTGATCGACTCATTGAGGCAGTTGGGAAGATGGCTACTTCATAATAGAGGCTTCTGTCTGGGAATACGTTTTAAAAATAGATCAGTAATATAAGGTGAAGAAGTTTTCGTTAAATCAATTCTTAACAATATGAAAAATGTATGGATGCTTATTTTGTCCAGTATTGTATTCGCATCCTTGGTGCATGGTCAGCAATTGATTCTGACAGCCAAACAGAAACAAGATCTTTACATTTTGATTGATCAATACGCTCAGGCAAGGGAGAAGAAAGATACAGCGCTACTTAAAAATATTTTAACGGAGGATGTCGATCAACTGGTTTCTTCAGGAGAATGGAGAACAGGCCTGAGCGAATCAGTGAAGGGTATGTTGAAAAGTTCCGAAAGCAATTTGGGCTCAAGGAAAATCATCGTTGAAAAAATACGCTTACTTAATTCAGAGAATGGAATTATAGATGCCCGTTATGAAATTCAAAACCAGGATGGAACCATTCGTAAAATGTGGAGCACATTTATTGTTGTGCACAACAGGAATAAATGGAAGATCAGTGCCATTCGAAATATGTTGCCGCAACATTAAAAGAAGATATTGTGGTAAAAGGATTTTCTTGTAGTAAAATTGTTGAGCGAATCAACAATCAGGAACTGTTTTTTACGTTATAAACCATGGACTGAACTTTTACAAAATCACGGAGGTTAATGGCAGTATGGAAACTTTACGAATAGAAGGAACTGATGATACACCTGTTGTAATCCTAAACAAGGGAAATGCAATTTTTGAAATTTCTGGACGATCACTTCCTGAAGATGTTCTTCAGTTCTACGAGCCTGTTATGGATTGGATTAAAACGTATTCGAAAGAAAGCAATCCCACCACTGCTTTTACTTTTAAATTAGATTACTTTAACACCGCCTCCTCAAAAATATTACTCGATCTGATTAGCAGCCTTAAAGGAATTAAGGGAGCAAGCATTATCTGGTATTACAACGAAGACGATGAGGAGATACTCGATGCGGGAAAAGAATTCTCGGAGCAAGTTGATATACCGTTTGAGTTCAGGGTTTATTAAGCTCAAAAACTGCAGACGATTAGTTCGTATTTTTTAGAAACCTTAACACATCCTGCGGTTAATAAATAAGGATGATTTTAATTTTTATTCAGAAAAATAGTTGAGGCCAATAGTTGCTTAGCTTGTTCGTTTCCTAGCACGGAAGCCTGTTTAAAATCACTTTCGGCTTTTGACACCTTATTCATTGTCAACAATATCTTGCCTCGTTCGAGGTAAGTTAAAGCGTTTTTTTTATCAAGTTTGATTGCCTCATTAAGGGTGGACAAGGCATCTTCATTATGATTATCTCTCACAAGGTTCATTGCTTGTACGGTAAGCAAAAAAGCATAATTATTTTTTTCCGCATCCCATCGTCTGTTACGTATCGCAGTGGTGATATCGTTTTTAACAGGCTCCCATTCATTCCTGGCCATATGTATTTTAAATTTTTGAACATAGGCTTCTGTAAAATGAGGCAATGCTGTTGTGAAATTGTTTAGGGCGTAGAGACCGAGTGTTGTATCACCTTTCATCAATACCGAATCGACTAAATGCTGCATCTCTTTGAAATTAAGTGCTTGCCTGTTGTCAGAAACAGCAAAATCAATATAGGCTTTCAGCTTTTGATTACTTTGTCGATGGGCCATACCGCGATAGCCTAATACTTCTTTATTTGTACTGTCATTTTTTAAATAAGCCGTATAATCGGAAATGGCCAGGTTAAATTTATTGACATAAAAATACGAGGTGCCCCTTATCTTGTAGGTAATATAAGCTTCGGGATTTAGGCGCAATACGGTGGTTAAATCTTCAATTGATTTATCCCACAACTTAAGCTCTTGCTCATAGATGGCTCGTTTTTTATAGGCATCGGTAATCTCTTTGTCTAATGTAAGCGCAAGATCATAAAACTGATAAGCTTTGTAATGCTCTCCCTTATGTTCATAGGCTACTGCTTTTAGATAAACGGAAAGCGGTTCATCGTTGGGTTTATCCATTTTGTTAATGATAGCTATGCTTTTGTCGAATTCGCTGGTAATGATATGACAATAGGCCTGTTTTAATTTAGCGCCATCGGCTTCGTTCAGTCCATATACACGAGTAAGGGTATAAGCACCAGCATTCTGCAAATCAATTTTTTTATCCAACCAGGTTTGTTGTCCTGCAAAATTATTATCGCTGGTAGAAGTGGTCTTTATTACTTTTTGAAAATCTAGAAAAGCTTTAGTATAATTTTCCAATTGTACCAGCACGGTACCTCTAAGATAAAAGGCCATCATGTTATTTGGGCTTACCAAAATAAGATTTGTTAAATCACGAATACTTTGCTTCTTATTCTTTTCAATCAACAGGATACTCCTAAATAGCAAGGCGCTCTTTTGCAGAGAGTCATATTCCAATACTTTATCCAGATGTTGTAATGCAATCACTTCATTTTTTTTCGAAATCAAATCCAGTATAAAAAGTTTGATTCGGGCATCATGAAAGAGACTGTCGGCAGCAAGGCACTCCTCGTAGTTGGCGATTGCGTTTTTCACCAGGTTTTGATTCAGGTTAATATCGCCTCTTAGGTAATAGGCCGGGGCTTTGGATTTGTTGATGTGGATAGCCTTTTTTATTGAGCGTTCACTTTCTGCCACCTTACCACTCAGGTGATGCACTTTAGCTAATTCTACATACCCTTCATAGAAATTAGGATGAAGTCTCAAGGTACGTTGCAAATCATACTCAGCACCCTTCAAATTTTTAATTTGCTTTCGGGCGGCTGCACGAAAATAATAAGCCTGCCATATGGTAGAATCTTTTTTTAGAACTGTTGTGAGACTGTACTCTGCAAGTTCAGGTTTGCCTTCAACTAAATTATTAATGCCATCATTTAAATCGGCCTGAATGGTCCCCTCCATATTCCAGGTGATGGATATTTCTTCATATTGCCAAAAACGACTAGATGAAAAATCTTGGAATGCTTCTCCAAGAAACTGGTTTTGTGCTGTTGCGGGCAATGTTGCGCAAAATAAAAGTGCGATAACGGCAAAGCTTGTCCTCATATCAAAATCAAATAAAGCTCAAAGGTAGAAATTATTTTGTGCTAAAGTTTGTACTTTAACCATTGCACCCTGGATGATTGAGTGAATTATTCTTTGCTTAACTCTTGTTTTCTGAACTTCAATACAGGATGGAGCAGGGGATACGAAAGGATCAAACTTACCAGCTAAGCTCTCATTAGAAGTGCCTAATCGCGTATATTAATTGTGTAACTTTGCAAAAATATCTGCGCATTGATACCCATTGGACAACACCAGGAATTAACCATATTACGTCATACTTCAGTAGGCTTGTATCTAGGTGATGAAGAAGAAACTGAAGATGTATTGCTTCCCAACAAGTATTGCCCCGCAGACTTTGTTATAGGAGAGAAGCTCAACGTCTTTGTATATCGGGATTATGAAGAGCGGAAAATTGCCACGAATCTGGAGCCGAAGATTTTGATGCATCAGTTTGCCTTTCTACGCGTAGCGTCAGTAAGTAATGTAGGTGCCTTTTTAGATTGGGGTCTGGAAAAAGATTTGATGGTACCGTTTCGCGAACAGCGACAAAAAATGGAAGAGGGGAGATGGTACATCGTCTACCTTGATCTTGACACAGAAACAGATCGGTTGTATGCTACCAATAAAATAGAGAAGAGACTTCAAAATGAAACACTTACTGTCATGGAAGGTGAGACGGCAGACGTGATGATCATGAAAAAGACGGATCTTGGTTTTTCAGTTATCGTAAACCAACAACACGAAGGGTTGATCTTTGAAAGTGACATCTTCACTAAGCTTAATATTGGCGATAAAGTGACAGGTTACGTTAAACAAATACGTGATGACAACAAACTTGACATCTCATTGCAACCGATTGGGTTTGAAAATTTTAATGATCCTAACTGTGAAATGATTCTTGCTAAGCTCAACTCACACAAAGGATTTTTAGCCATCACCGATAAAAGCACGCCTGAAGAAATTTATGAAACGTTTGACATCAGTAAGAAAGCCTACAAAAAGGCGATTGGTACTTTGTACAAGCAGCGCAAAATTGTCCTTCAACCCGATGGGATTAAACTAGTATAATGATATGTCCTGCATCTTTGAGGTATAGGATGTGTAATTTTTTAAGCGATCAACGAACAATTTATGTGAATATCAAGTTGATGTGATAATAATCGCAACGTGTTTGGTTGGATTTTGATCCGCCAGCTGACGGATGAAATTGAGGCGATATCACTAAAAGTATTTGGTATAAAAAAAATCAATGGAAATTGGAATTGATAGTTTCGCCTCCAATATGGCGAGTGATGGTTCGGGTTTAGCGGCCAATAGTACACAAGTAATACAGGAATTACTGGAGCGAATAGAAGAGTCCGATAAAGCTGGATTGGATGTATTTGGAATAGGAGAGCATCACAGAAAAGAGTTTCTTGATTCAGCGCCTTCTATCATACTGGCAGCAGCATCGGCACGCACCAAACGAATTCGCTTAACGAGTGCAGTTACAGTGCTGAGTGCAGCCGATCCGGTAAGGGTATTTCAGAATTTCGCTACGCTTGATCTGGTATCGCAAGGGCATGCAGAAATGGTAGTTGGACGTGGTTCGTTTATCGAATCGTTTCCGCTTTTTGGTTTGAACCTTCAGGATTATGATGCACTGTTTTCAGAAAAGCTTGATCTCTTACTTAATATTCGTGAGAATGAAGTAGTGAATTGGTCGGGTAAATTCAGACCAGCACTTAAAAACCAATCTATTTATCCAAGGCCATTACAGAATCCAATACCCATTTGGCTTGGTGTTGGTGGAACACCTGAATCATTTGTCCGTGCAGGTGCTCTGGGCTTGCCACTAATGGTTGCAATCATTGGTGGTGACACACATCGCTTTCGTCCTTTAGTTGACTTGTATCGACAAGCTGGAAAAGAAGCGGGACATTCGCCCGAAGTATTAAAGGTCGGGTTACATTCCTTGGGTTACGTGGGACACACAACGGAAGAAGCGGTTGCTGATTATTACCCAGGTTATGCAGAAACGTTTACACGTATTGGAAGGGAACGTGGCTGGCCACCCGTTACGCGAGAACGATTTGATGCACAACGCGGTCCTCTAGGCGCTTTCCTGGTTGGAAGCCCTGAAGAGGTAGCCCAGAAAATCATCCGGCATAGCGAAGCACTCGGTGGAATTTCAAGAGTTACTTTTCAAATGGATAATGCTGGTCTTTCGCACGGAAAACTGTTACAATCTATTCAACTTATCGGATCACGGGTAGCAAAGATTGTGAATGGATAAATCCTCCACAGCTAAAGTAATTACTAATCGCTGAGGGATTAGGAGCGCCAATTTACTATTCAAGCTTTCCTTCTTTCTTTGTCAGTTCAAAGAAATCGTTCAGCTTTGAACCCACTGCTTCTTCAAAAGCGGTTTGCATATCTTCTGGCTGAGGATGTTTGTTTTTCCATTTCCTGAAATAATTTTGAACAGCAAGATCAGATTTATCCTTGCCTACTGCAGTCTCTAGAAAATACATCCACAGCGCAGTTTTTACATACGACACCAAAGCATATTCGTTGCTGTTTGGAAATTTATCTGCTGGTGTATCCATTGCTGATTGCACAGGGACATCCTTATCAATGGCTGTATAAATTATATTCAGAAATTGGTCTGCTGGCATTGCTTTAAAACTACTGGGTAGTGATTTGCCAAAGATGCTATTGGTTCTGTATTTCTCAGCTTCATATCGAAACTGAAAATAGGTGTTCAATCCTTCATCCATCCAGGTGTGTGCTCTTTCATTGCTGCCCAACATGCTCATAAACCAATTGTGCCCAACTTCATGCGCAATGACTGCATCTAACGATTCTACCTTTGCATCCGGGCTTGTTATTAAAGTAATCATAGGATACTCCATACCACCGCTTGAATTATTTTCTGGCCCTTCCACTACCTGGACTACGGGATATTCATACTCTCCTACCCAATGACTGTATTTCTTCACGGCATCTTTAATATAATCGATGCTGTTATTCCAAATGGTTTTCTTTTTATTATGATAGTAGGAAAACGCATCGATTATTTTTCCTCGCGGCAAAAGAATGGTGTCGTATTGTATAACAAAATCCTTTGCGGCAAACCAGGCAAAATCAGGGACTTGCTTTGCATCATATTGGATTGTTTTCGTTTGACTATTGTTAGCCGGAAGATAGAGAACAGGTTTGCTTTTGCGATCCGCTACATTCTTCGCACCAATGCTCTTGTACATATCTAATTCTTCCTTTGTGGTTAAGGTACCTGTTGCACCGACTACATACGAAGATGGAACGGTAAGACTTACCGAGTAGTCCGCGTATTCGCTATAAAATTCACCCATATCAAGATATGGAAACTCATGCCAGCCATTTTTATCAAATACCGCTGGCTTTGGATACCATTGACATGCCATAAACTCACCGTCAGAATAACCTGATCTGGAAAAGTAGGGAGGAAGCATTACTTTAAATGGAGTACTTATGGTTATGGAATCACCTGGTGACAGCGCGGTGTTAAGCAATAATTTGATGACATCAATATATTGTGGATTTGAATGAGGTGCCGTTTGCGCTGGCTGATCGTTTACTTTGAAATTAAGTCCATCAATTGAACCAGCACCAAAATTCTTTTCTTTTTTTGAACGATCCGGATCATTGTGAATTTGTTCCATCAGTGCCGTTGAGGGATTTTTGTAGGCATTGGGCCAAATGTGAAACCAGATAAAATCAAGTGTATGTGGAGAGTTGTTTTTATATACGATTGTCTCATATCCAGTAATTGATTTTTCGGTGTCATTCAATTCTGCCTTTATCGTGTACCGAAGCTGTTGTTGCCAGTAAGAAGATTGAGCAAATAATGCGTTGCTGACTAAAAAGAGAAAGAATAAAATAAATGATTTCATGGATTAGGCATAAGGGCCCAAAAATAGAAAAAGATTATATTATCCAGCGAGTTATTGCGTCTTTGAGAATAAATATAGGAATGGATTCGACTGCAGTGTATCTGACCCGAACCACTCAGTTCGCAACGATTTGTAGGCTAAACTCTTTCTTTAAAAAGGAATCCATCAATGCTCCAGGCTCCAGGACCTGTGAAAATGAAAAGAATTCCAAACAATACGAACATGAATGGATGTTGATCTTCATACCAGAACTTTCCATGTCCAACAAAAAAAGTGATGTAGGATAGGGTGCCGATAACGAGAATAGCACCAAGGCGTGTAAAGAGTCCCAGGAAAAGCGATATACCGGCAATGAGCTCTGATGACTTTCCTGCATATACCATAAACTTGGCAGTCGGTCCTTTAAAGTTATCCCACTCGGTATAACCTTTCATTACTTCAGAATCAAAAACTTCTTTGCCGTGATAGATCAGTAATAAACCAATTACGATTCGGATAATAGCCAATCCTTTTTTTTGCCAAAGAGGTGATGACGAAAAGAGTGAGTTCATATGTTATTGATTGTAGTCTTCAAGAATGCTATTTGTAATTTCAGCAATTCGAGATACATCCACAACAGAAATTGAAGTTAGATAATTCTTATAGTATTAAATATTCCCTTTCTTCATTTCACTAGCGGCATAGTCAGCTGAGCGTGCAGCGAACGCCATGTAGGTAAGAGAAGGATTTTGAGTGGATGTAGAAGTCATGCATGCTCCATCAGTAACAAACACATTTTTGCATGCGTGGAGTTGATTCCATTTATTAAGCATGGATGTTTTAGGATCGTGGCCCATGCGCACGCCACCCATCTCGTGAATATCAAGTCCTGGTGCTTGTTTGCTATCGTCTGATTGGATGTTTGTAAAGCCAGCTTTGGTGTACATCTCCGACAACTGTTCGACAAAGTCTTTCACCATTTTCTCATCGTTGTTGTCATAGTCGATGTTGATTTTCAGTTGTGGTATTCCCCATGCATCTTTCAGTGAAGGATCAAGACTTACGGTGTTACTTTCTTTTGGAATGGTTTCACCCATCATGTGAGAGCCAACATACCATGGACCTAAAGATGATTTCGATAAATTCTCTTTTAATATTTCACCAATACCCTCTCTTGAGGAGAATGGATAGCGACCTGCTGAGAATCCTGAAGCATAGCCACGAAGAAAATCAGTCTCCTGTTTAATCACATTTCTGAATCTTGGAATGTAGGCAGAGGTTGGTCTTCCTCCTTCTGTTTTTGTATCCATAAATCCATCGTATTGTGCAGAGATGTGTGCTCTGTAATTATGGAAGGCAACATATTTACCTAACACACCGCTGTCGTTACCAAGTCCATTTGGAAAACGGCTTGAAGTTGAGTTCAACAAAATAAGATTGGTATTTAACGCAGCGGCATTTACGAAAATTACTTTCGCATAATACTCGATTGACTCTTTGGTGTTGGTATCAATTACACGGACTCCGCTTGCCTTACCTAGTTTCTCATCATAGATAACAGAGTGAACCACTGAAAAAGGTATTAGAGTAAGGTTACCTGTTTTTGCAGCCCAGGGAAGAGTGGAGGAGTTGCTGCTGAAATAACCACCAAAAGGACAACCCCTCTGGCACAGATTTCTATTCTGACATTGTGTTCTGTTCTGTTCAACGTGAATCGGTTGAGGCTCTGTTAAATGAGCGCAACGCGCATAGATAACATGACGGTCTTTATAATTTTTCGAAATGAAATCCTTGAAATAATTTTCAACACAACTCAACTCGAGCGGAGGAAGAAATTCGCCATCGGGCAAAATATTTAATCCATCTTTATTTCCGGAGATACCTGCAAATTTTTCCACATAACTATACCATGGTGCGATATCGTTGTATCGTATTGGCCAATCCACTGCAAAGCCATCGCGCGCGGGCCCTTCAAAATCATATTGACTCCATCGTTGTGTTTGTCTGGCCCAGAGAAGTGATTTACCTCCAACCTGATACCCTCTGATCCAATCGAATGGTTTCTCCTGAACGTAAGGATGTTCTTTATCCTTCACAAAGAAATGTGCTGCATCTTCGTTGAAGGCATAGCATTTACTAACCACTGGATTCTCCTCAACGACTGCCGCTGGCATTTCACCCCGATGCTCAAACTCCCAGGGTTTCATATTGGTGGTGGGATAATCTTTTAAATGTTGCACATCACGA
The DNA here is from genome assembly GCA_039930485.1 of Chryseolinea sp. Lineage (GTDB taxonomy): Bacteria > Bacteroidota > Bacteroidia > Cytophagales > Cyclobacteriaceae > Chryseolinea. The sequence continues at coordinate 21,857 of JBDTTT010000044.1, read as the reverse complement.
CCACGCTCAAGGACTAATGTCTTCAATCCTTTTTCAGTGAACTCTTTGGCCGCCCAGCCACCGCTGATACCGGAGCCAATTACAATCACATCAAAAGTTCTATCCTTATTTGAATCGACTAAGTTTGCCATAGATGTATTTACTTAAGAAGGGTTAGTGACTGGAACACAGCCTTTGAACTTACCAGGAATCATTTGATAATTTTGTACGGTGGTCATATAGTACTCGGAGGTTGTATATCCACGAAGCGTAAAATGTTTCGTTGCTTCATAAAAGAAGTTGACATCATCCTCAGCTTTGCTCTCATTCAATTCAGTAAGGAATTTTACGCGCTCTGCAGAGTCCATTGATGAAAAATCCTTTTTATTATTTTTCTCTGATAGCGCGTTGAACTCGGCCAGGCCTTTTAACCATTTCTTCTGATCTTCTTTTGATAGACAATCATCGATCATTTTAATGCAGTACTCATGTACTTCTGTGTCCTTCGCGCCCGGTGTGTTAGTTTTCGGAATGATCGTTTCGGAAATCAGGGCTAACAATTCATCCTGTTCGTCAGTAACGACAATATTTTTATATAAAGGGGAGGGCTTGCTATTGCAACCAGCGAGCGAAGGTGCCAAAACAATTCCGGCAGAAAACACGGCCAGTTGTTTTAATAGAGTTCTTCTAGAAACCATCATATCCATTCAAGATTTGAGCGACTAAATTAGTATTAATCAGGGACGGATAAAAACCATTTATGAAATTGAATGACGTGTTATTATCACACATCTGATTTCTCGGCTACTTACTACATCTGATCTTCGCAAGATGTATTGCTGGGAAGAAAACGGAGGTGATGAAAATGTAAAGAAGAGGGGTATTGAATGTAAACAATAACTCAAATGAAGTTAACTGACGCTTTTGCCCTGAATCCAATTCGTATTGGATGAAACGATGAGATTGTTAATCCATTTACTTCTGGTGGGTTGACTTGTACCCCAATTAAATTTGAAAATGATTTACTGGGCACAAAGAACCTTGGAGATAAACCCTCGTTACAAGGAACATTCCCTGAAAGCACTTTCGAAAATGTTCGGACTGAATGAATTCAAGTTGAAAAAAGGATTCAAACAATTATTCAAGTACTACTGTGTTTGAATACATTCAGGAGCAGAAGATGAGTTATTCAAAGCAACTGCTAAGCGATCATGGAATGTTTGTGAATGAGGTTGCAGGCTTGGTTGGCTACAAGAACCCGAATCACTTCTCCACTGCATTCAAGCGCAAGTTTGGTGTTAACCCAACAGCTTTGAAATAGAGAAAGCTATTCAGCGCTAGATTGCTTAATCAAAAAAGTTTCTTGTTTAGTTATTCTGGAATAGCATACATATTGGGAAGATCGTTTTGCAATACGGCTTCTGGCTTATTGGAAAAGTCAATAAAGTCGCTTGCGTTTGTGCAAGATGGTGCCGGAACAAAATAACCGTCACTGGAATTACTCCAGAACATAACAAAGGCAATCTCAATATCATTTGCTGTAAGAGTATTGTAAACATAATTTGAAAACCATCCACTTACTGGCGTATTCGATGTTGTTATTTGGTAGCCTGTTTCAGTCATTGCCGCAATCTTCACTCTTGTTTTAGCAAGATCCGAAATCACTTTAAGTTTTTTATTGGCCAGATCGGAGCCTGCTTGTCCGGCTCCACTTCTTAAGTCCCAATAGTTATCCATACCTAAAATATCAACATAGTCATCGCCCGGGTAGCGACTCAAATATTTGTCTTGCGTGTCATAACTATTATCCGGACCAAGAGAGTATAACACATTATGCACTCCCTTTGTGTCTCTTAAATATTCAACCGTAAACTTGAATGCTGTTTTAAATTCTTCTGCAGTACAAAAGTTTGCACCCCACCAAAACCAGCCTCCATCATATTCATGAAAGGGTCTGAAGATCACCGGAATCAGTTCATCATTGGATCCTTTCAAATTTTTAAAAACAGAGGCTACCTTGTCCAGTTTCTTTTTGTACCACTCATGGTTTGTTCCTCCTGGCAAAATACTTTTGAATGCATTGGCTTTCTCTGTTGCGGTCATATCGCTTACATAAAAGACGTCTTCATGATAGGGTTCGCGTATATGCCAGCATAAAATGTTAATCATGCCGCTATTGTACGCTTGCTTTACCTGGTTTATAATATTTACTTCTTGTTGGTAAAACCAATTGCTGGGTGTCCCATCATTACTTTTATCAGTAATGAACATAAAGTCAGAGCCCAGGAGGGCAGGGTCATTACCGGTGGTCTTCTTTATGTCAGAATCACCCGAAATGTTTTTGTAAAACCCATTGAAGGCATCTTGCTGACCTACGGCAAATTTTGTTTTCGATAATGTTTTTAAATTGTAGAATAGAGCAATGGTCTCCGCTGTAGCATTTTTATCCACCATAAACGTTTTGACATTTTGCTTGGTGAGTGCATCGGTTACTGGAGGAGGCGTAACGACCGGGGGTACCTCAGCATCGTCCTTTGAACAACTCATTGCAAAAACCATTGAAGCAAATAGAATAGCGGTTAGTTTACTCTTCATATTTTATACTTAGCACATTTACACATTAATTTATCCGACCTCACTTCTGTCTTTTGGAGTTAGTTTTCAAATGATCATTAACCTTTTAATGAATTGCGATTTATTGAATACATTAATAGGCCCGAAATTACTTTGGAATCGAAATAGATTTGTTTCCAATAGCTCAGTATTAACAAATCAATACGAAGATGGAATCATTTTCATCCCTCAGTCGGATGCTTTATTGTCCCATGAGGTAATATCAGATGGTTCTTCTGATATTTAATTGTGAATGTAGAGATGAACTGAGCAGGGAGAGCTTTCGCCTTTTTTGCCAGAATTTAATGCGACAACTCTATTTAGATGGAGGGTAGCTTTTTAGTTTTTGATCTTCGGAATAAATCCAGATCGCATAAATTCCTATTGCGGTTCCAATCGGAAAATTGAAAAGTTTTAAACAACCCATAATCAATGCAAAAATAGTGGCCCAACCCTGCTTTGTCAATAAACCGATTCCAGCTATTAATGTAGGTATTGAAAAAACAAGGATTACAAATGCAGGCACGTATTGAACGATAGACAAAATTAATTCCATAATCTTTCTTTCATCTGGATCAATCTCATTGAAAGCAAACGAAAAAACAATTTGGAGTATGGCATTGAGCATAATCATTCCAAGAATGGTAAGCATGGCTGAAATAACGTATAAAATGCCAAGCACCTTTTTGTGTCCATCCAATCTGATCTCATCCATAGTAGTAAGGTTTTTATAAAGTTAAGAATTAAGGAACACTTCAGTACTTTATTTTATAACCTTAGTGGGGTGATTCTTAGGCGAATTACGCTGAAATGGAATATTTATTATTTCCGATAGTTTGCTACTTGCGCTGTAATGTTCAGCTAAGAATAACTACCTATTGAAAAACCTAACGAATTATGCTATGGAAAACTTATCAAGACGTTCGTTTTTACATAAAGTGGGCATAGGTGCAGGTACAGCTGCTGCCGCTTTCATACTACCAAATTCTATCAGTCTTGCTGCTACGCACATCAGACCCCATGACGGTAAAAAAATAAACATTGCACTTTGTGGCCTCGGGCGCTATGCTGGTTATCTGGCAGACAGTTTTAAGGATACACAGTATTGTCGACTGGCCGGAATCATTACGGGCACTCCTGCAAAAGCGGAAGAGTGGAAAAAGAAGTATTCTATACCTCAAGCCAATATTTACGACTATAAGAATTTTGATGATATAGCGCGCAATAAGGATATTGATCTCGTTTATGTTGTGTTGCCCAACGCTATGCACAAAGAGTTTACCATTCGTGCGGCCAAAGCGGGCAAACATGTTATCGTTGAAAAGCCGATGGCTATTACTGAAAAAGATTGCAAGGAAATGATTGATGTATGCAACAAGGCCAATGTACAGTTAGCAGTTGGCTATCGGTTACATTATGAGCCATATAATATGGAGATGAAAAGACTAGGGCAGGAAAAAGTTTTCGGACAAGTTCGTTTAGTAGAAGCATCGCTTGGTTATAAAAGCGCAACCCCTGGAGAATGGAGATTGAATAAAGCATTAGCGGGAGGTGGTCCATTGATGAATCTGGGAGTGTATTGTGTTCAGGCCAGCCGTTATATTTTGGGTGAGGAACCCATTTCAGTTACGGCACAATTCGGACCTGTTACCAACAAACAATTATTTTCAGAAGTGGAAGAATCAATCACGTGGCAATTACAATTTCCCAGTGGCGCATTGAGTACATCTTCCAGTATGTACAACTGTGGCATTGATCGGCTTTTTGCTGCGGCCGATGATGGTCTTTTTGAACTTAGCCCGGCCATTAGCTACGGACCTTTTAAGGGAAGAACTAGTAATGGTGAAATGAATTTTCCCGAGATCAATCAACAAGCCACCCAAATGGATGAGATATCAAAAGTATTATTAGCAAATAAAAAATTACCAAGCCACATAGCAGGTGAGGAGGGGATGAAAGATATGAAGGTACTTGAAGCTATCTATTCAGCAGCATCGAGTGGCAAAAGAATTTCTTTGATTTAAGCAGGTAGTGTTAAGAATGAGCAACAAATAAGATCATCCAAAAAAGCCAACACCATGTGCCATCAATCCTGCGAGCAACGGAATGATGAAGAGCAGCAGTAATTCAAATCGCAACATCCAAAAAACAAGCGATGGAATTTTTATTATTTCTTCCGGATTACCTTTTCTGTTTTTAATAAAGAAGACAGTAGGATAGATGGATAGAAGTCCGATGGTAATGAACATGGTTATTTTCGTATGAAAAATCCAGTTCTTACTATAATATACTGTCGGTTTTCCATAGCCACCTAACCACAAGGTTAATCCAACACTAAGTAATATCAAGGCAGCAATGCCATATACGGCATCGATTCTGGATAATCTCCCAATTTCAGCGCGACTCAATTCCTTTTTGAGCAGTAAATGTTCTGAAACTAATGAACCAACAATAGCAAAAATGCTGATGAAGTGAAGGTATCGCAAAATGATTTCGGTTGTCATGCTGTTTTTTGAGTTAGTCTTACTTTGTAATACTAAAAAAATCAATCTAATTAAGCCAGCGATAAAGCATAAACTGACATGAGCTTGCCGTTATTTGGGATATACTGAAAACTTCCCTTGATTTTTTAGATGGGTTTCACTTTTTGTTCCGATCTTACCATGGTCATTTAACATCACGTGTATGGATATTCTTTCAAACATTTTTGGTCCGGATAAAGAAGGTCTGAGAAGAAGTCATGTAAAAAACCTGATTACCATCGCGCTCGCAGACGGACACCTGTCAGAGGATGAATGGGAGCTTTTGGTTTACCTGGCATCGCGTCTAGGAATGGAGGAAGTAGAAATAACTGCGATAAAGGAAAATCCGGATGCTGTTACTTTTGTAATGCCCAAAACTCACAATCAGCGCGTGCAACAGATTGAAGACTTGGTATTGCTCATGTCAATCGATCATGATATTAATCCAAATGAAGTTGAGCTCTGTAAAAAAATTTCTCTAAAGCTGGATGTGCTTCCTCAGATTGTGGATGACATCATTGCTGGACGACATTCTGATGAAGAATAGTTTTTCGTTCCATCTATTCTTATCTTACCACGAATTTATTTTTGATTCGAACCCATTTATTTAGTAATACAATTAAATTATCTCCTATGAAAATTTTTCTGCGCAATACGTTAGTTCTAATATTTTTATTGACCTGTTCCGTTTCATTTGCCCAACAGTTTAAAGTATTATTATTTACTAAAACAGATGGCTTTCATCATGAATCTATTCACGAAGGGGTAACGGCTATTCGCCAGTTGGCCAATCGCAACAACTTCACCGTAGACTGGCAAGAGAATGCTTCTGTCTTTAATGACAAAGCGCTGGAGAATTACAGTGTTGTAATATTCCTCAACACCACAGGAAATATTTTAAATGAGGAGCAACAAGCGGCCTTTGAGAAATTTATTAAGGCCGGAAAAGGCTTTGTAGGAATTCACAGTGCTTCAGATACAGAATACGAATGGCCATGGTACACCAAGATGGTGGGTATGATGTTCAAGATACATCCTCAGCAGCAATCAGCTTACCTGAAAGTAGAAGACAGCAACTTCCCAGGTATGGAGCGTTTTCCAAAAAAATTATTATGGACAGATGAGTGGTATGAATTCGGTCCGCGCAAAGCAGATGATCTTCATTTCCTGATTTCGGTTGATGAGAAGACGTACGCACCCTATGCTAAGTGGGGCGATAATGAGGGCAAAGGAATGGGAGCTTTTCATCCCATATCGTGGTATCATAAATATGACGGAGGCCGTTCTTTTTATACAGCCTTGGGTCATATCCCATTGACGTTCTCTGATCCCATTTTTCTGGATCATTTGTATGGCGGTATATATTGGGCTGCTACCGGAAATGGTATGTAAAAGATAAATCATCTGCATACTCACTTTAAATAAGTATGCAGATGATTTATTATCAATACCAAATCCTAGTCGGAATGGCTATTACTGTAGGAATGTAGATTTATCTTTTGAATAGGTCAAGGTGAGCTGATGCATTGCCCGCGTACACGCAATGTATAACATGCCTCTATCTACTTCAGTTTGATAGTTTCGATTTGAAGTAAAGGGTACAATTACTTCATCGAATTCCAATCCCTTTGCCAGATGAACCGTTGTAATCACAATACCTTCCTTGAAAGAAGTGCTGTCTGCTGTGAGTAAATGGACGTTCAATGACTTCACTTCATCATATATAAATTCCGCCTGATCGAGTGTCTTGCAGATAATTCCAAGTGATTGATGTCCTGAATTTTTGAAAGATGTAATGAGCTGTTTGATCTCTTCGATTTCTTCCGTGTTATTTTGAAACTCTTTAACATCTGGCATCTCTCCATGACGTTCCATGGCAATGAGGTTTGGATTACTCCGGATGCGCTGAGTGAAGGCAGTGATCTCATACGTTGACCGATAACTTCTGAATAGCTTTACGATATCAGCTTGTGGGAAAACGCGTTCAATACCTTCAGCAGATGATGCACTATATAAATTGACTGGTTGATTCACGTCACCCAGAATAGTCATCTTACATTTAAAGATTCTCGATAACACAGAATATTGAACCGGTGTGTAATCCTGCATCTCATCAACCAGCAAATGCTTTACATGATCATACGACTGCAGGCCTTCCATTCTGATTTTGCAATAGATCAGCGGAAAGACATCCGAATATTCTAAAATACCTCCATGATCTACTTTGAACAATTCTGGTCTCCCGATTCTGGTATAAAAATCTTTATAGAGATCAAATACATTCGTTGCTTTTAACATTTTGGGCATAGCTTCCCAAATCTGTGTTTTCTCGTGACCAGTTAATTTGCGTTTTGTAAAGTCTCTCACATAGTTCTGAATATCTTTTATCACTTCGTGTGAGCGCTTCAACAAAGGTATCCGGTAATATTTTTTAAATCGTTCTTCTATAAAGGGAAAAGGAACAACAACATTTCCAACGCGAAGCTCAGTAAAGTTGAAGTAATTGTTTTCAATATGAATGAGGTGTTGATTGAGCTTACTCAAAAATTCAAACGAAGATTTAAACTGAATACGTTCAACGAATGCAGGATCGGGATCGTCAAGCAATAATGAAACCTGTTCAAAGAAAGTTTGAAATGGATATTTGTGTTCAAGAAGTTCTGTAGCCAGTTCTTCCATCCCCATTTCCGGAATTTGTTCTTCTCCAAGTTCAGGCAATACGTTGGATATGTAATCGGCAAATACTTTGTTAGGTGAAATAATCAGAATGTCTTTTGAAGTAATTTCCTCTCTGAAACGATATAATAAAAACGCGATGCGATGAAGTGCGATGGAAGTCTTACCCGATCCAGCCACACCTTGAATAATCATAACGGGCGCGGTTTCATTTCGGATCACAGCATTCTGATCGCGCTGAATAGTCGCGACAATATTCTTCATCTTATCGTCACTGGACTTACTCAACTCTTTTTGAAGAATGTCATCATGAATGTTTACCGCATTTTCAATCATGAACTCCATTCTCCCTTCTTTGATTTTATATTGGCGTTTCAATACAATCTCACCACTGATTTTTCCGGAAGGAGTTTTATACCAGGCATCACCCAATTCAAAATCATAAAACATGGAAGAGATGGGAGCGCGCCAATCATAAATTAAATTGGTCCGAAGTGTCTCATCAAAAAAAGTATAGATGCCGATGTAGCCTAAGGTCTTTTCCTTACCATCTTCTGATACAAAGTCAATACGACCGAAATAGGGAGACTCACCCAGCTTCATTAATTTCTTTTTCCTTGCGACAGCCGATTCTCCTGTAAACGCCATGCGGTTGATAGACTGACCTGCAGCTACCATATCGGCATCATCCATGCCTGATTGATGTTCATAGATGTATTCCTTACTCTGTCGGAGTTCTTTGGAATATTGTTTTACGCTATCGTCAACGCGCCTGATGGCTAGCATCAATTTTTCTTTGATTTCCTCAAGGTATTCGCGCTCTTCTTGTTCTGGAGTGTGGATCATCGCTGTTGTTATATACAAAGATTCAAAATTCAAGCGTAAATCCTGAATTTTAAAGTGCGAGTATACAGGTTGCTATGGTAATAATCTAGTCTTGAAATTAAGTTTACTGACCAATGGTCGTTAAACGAGCCTATGCAAAAAGCAAAAGGAGCGAGCTTGCTCCTTTTGCTTCATTATTGTGTTGAAATTTAAAAAATGAAATTATCCTGGGAAAGTTATTCGTGGTGCGGATTGTTACCTTGATCAGCAGCATTCACATCGCGCACGTTCTTTTGAACAGCAACAGCCGCGAACAGTGCCAGCAGAAATGAAAAGGCATAGAATCCCTTCTCACTTGGAAGCAACTCCGCATTCCACAATCCTACAACTAACAACACAATGGCTAAAATCGTAGAGAACCAACTTAGTCCGTAATAAATATCCGTTACCGGAAGATTTTCCAACCTGTCTCTCACACTCTTTTGTAATGACACAACAGAAAAGAGCCCGAACATCAGCACCGTGAAGTAATACCCTTTCTCATTAAGTTGCATGTCAGATCTCCAGAGTCCGATTAAGTATCCGATCATACCGGTACCCAAGGCAACCCAGGACGCGCCAATAAATGCATTTGATGGTTTTTGAGTCATTGTTAATTGGTTTTAGTGAATGAAAATGCTTCAATCAAATTTCACGTCAGTGAATTCTGATGCAATGCATTTTCTATTTAAACCCGTTGTTAAAAAGTAGAGATCAATTCAATATTGAATATGGTCTTGTTAGAAAGAGAATTTCAAATTCGCTTGAATAATAGATGTCATGAAATGAAAGTGGACATGATTCGTTAGAATTAACTTTCATCAATAAACGAAAGACCTAGGCGAAGGTTATTATTATTTTTAATTTGGAACTCTTCTAATCATGATTTGATGCGTAAAATTATGGTATAGAATATAATTTGCATTGAGTATCTTTATTTAAAACCTATAAATATGAGCAAGCAATGGCATTCGTTAGTGAAGGTATTTTGCGTATTACTGTTTCTGAATCTAACAATGAGCAATCTATCAGCTCAAACGAATTCAAGTCTAAGTTCTGCGGCAACGCATTTTCTAAAAACACTCAGTGCTGACGAGTTGAAAAAGACTCAGTTTGCATTCAATGATACTATGCGATTAAAGTGGACCAACCTACCGGTGGGTTTAGTTCCGCGCCCAGGCATTCAATATGGGTCATTGTCAGATAGTAGCAGAATGGCATATCATCGCGTACTCACTGCAGCCCTTAGTTCACAAGGTTATTTAAAACTGACCAGCATTATGCAGCTTGACGATATTTTGAATACGCTTATTCAGCAAGCATTTGATAGAGGTGATATGACAAAGGAGTTATTAAAAAACTTACAGGATTTAAAGTGGGCTCATGACAACTACTACATTTCTGTTTGGGGAGACCCGGGGAATAAAGAACCATGGGGGTTGAATTTTGGAGGTCACCATATTGCACTCAGTATTACGGCAACTGAGAAATCAATTGCTGTGTCTCCTCTTTTCATTGGCACCGATCCTGCAGAAATTAAATCTTCTAAATATGCCGGTTGGCGCGTGTTGAGTAAAGAAGAAGACTATGGTTTCATGTTATTGAATTTTCTTACTGATAAGCAAAAGGCAAAAGCAGTTTTAAAACAAGAGGTTCCTAAAGATATTATCACCAATCCTAAAAGTGCTCAACGAATTACCAGCTACTATGGAATTTCAGCTGGAGAATTTAATGCAGACCAGAAAGCAGTTTTGGAACTTCTCATTCAGGAATACACGCATAATTTTGAGCACGATATAGCACACCGTCTTTATGAACAGATTCAGAAAACAGGCTTTAGTAAAATTTATTTTGCGTGGGTAGGAAGCCCGGTAAAGGATAAACCTCATTACTACATTGTCAATGGCCCTGATTTTCTGATTGAATATGATAATTCTCAGGGAGGTGGAAATCACATTCACGCCATACTTCGCGAAAAGGGAAATGATTTTGGTGAGGATATTTTAAAACAGCATTACCTTACAAGCGAGCATCATAAGAAATAGTGCTGCCATAATTCAACCTGCCTTGCTTACATGATTGCGGTCCTGGCTTAAAAATTTATTATTTAGTGAGAAAGCGAAACCTTTGGAAAGTGCTTTTGTTTCATTTACTTTGTAATACAAAGTACTTTTAAGTGCAGTAAATTTGTACGTAACTTTCATTAAAAGATTCTAATAATGAACAATTCCGAAAAGAAGCAGAATCAAAGCATAAGAAGGGTCCTTGCACTCTTCATGTTTGGACTTGTCCTTAGCGGACTAACAGCACTTCCTATTGAATGGCAACTTCAATTTGCGCATAACAAAATTAAAGATTGGGATGGTGATCTACTGCTGGTTCAATGGCTTGAATTTGTGTATCAAGGTGTGAAAGAGACGAATATAAAATATCCTTTTATTTCATATGGAACAGACTGGCTTGCGTTTGCTCATTTCATAATAGCATTGGTCTTTATAGGGCCATGGCGTGATCCAATACGGAACATATGGGTTATCGAATTTGGAATACTTGCTTGTCTTTTTATTTTTCCCTTTGCTCTTATTGCAGGAGCCGTGCGTGGTATTCCTTTTTTCTGGCGAATGATTGATTGTTCCTTCGCAATCTTTGGCGGATTACTTCTGTTGAATTGTTATTATAAAGTGAAGAAGCTACAAAAGGTAAACCAAAAAAGTGCATGACATCAGCGACAAAGAAAATTATTGCACTCTGTATTTTCAGCGTGGCCATGGCTGCTCTTGAAAGTGCAGTTGTAGTTTATCTAAGAGCATTGTATTATCCAGATGGGTTTACGGTCGCATTCAAATTAATCAATGAGCAGATTCTACTCATTGAAGTAGTTCGTGAATTGGCAACGCTTATTATGCTTGTTGGCATAGCTTATCTTACAGGAAATGATCGTTACGACCGGTTCGCCTATTTTTTATTAAGCTTCGCGGTGTGGGATATTTTTTATTATGTCTGGCTGAAAGTTTTTATAAACTGGCCTGCTTCTTTTTTTGAATGGGATATATTGTTTTTGATTCCGATAACGTGGCTTGGACCAGTACTCGCTCCCGTTATTTGTTCGGTTACGATGATTGTGTTAGCAGCTGTAATTCTTAAAAGTGAAACCAGAGAGAAGTTTTCCGTTTTGATCATGAGTGGTTTAGTAGTGGGCAGCATCTTAATTCTATTCACTTTTATGCAAGACTATGTAAGTCTTTTGATTGCGACCAATTCGCTATTCGATTACCCCCAGCTTATGAAAAGCGAACGATTTATAAATGCTGCGTCTGTCTATACTCCTAAATCCTACAACTGGTTTCTGTTCTTTCTTGGTGAATTGCTAATTGGTGTTAGCATTTTTCGACTTCATTTCTCTACTCAACATCCAGTGGCAGCGCTCAATGCGGATTTGAATTGAGGCTTTGGCTTGCGGGAACTACCGCTCCCAAATTATTTCTCCAGTTAATGTATTCCCATGCAAATCAGTATGGTAAAAATGGTAATTTCATTTTTTAAATCAACCAGATTATGAACTTGAACATTGAAGCTGAAAAGCAGAATACGTATGATGCCATTGTGGTGGGCACGGGCATCAGCGGTGGCTGGGCTGCCAAGGAATTAACAGAGAAAGGATTAAAAACATTGGTGCTTGAACGAGGCCGTAATGTAAAACACGTGGTGGATTATCCGACCATGACCAAAGATCCCTGGGACTTTCCTAATGCTGGAAGACTTACACCAGAAGATTTGAAAATGCTACCGGTTCAATCACGCACCAACTGGATTGGGCAGGATACAAAGCATTGGTGGGTAAATGATTTAGAAAATCCATATACTGAAAAAAAACCATTCGATTGGATTCGTGGCTACCATGAAGGCGGAAGGTCAATTATGTGGGGGAAACAAACCTACCGTCTATCACAAATGGATTTCGAAGCCAATGCAAAGGATGGTGTTGGAGTTGATTGGCCCATACGATACAATGATCTTGCTCCTTGGTATGATCATGTTGAATCCTATATAGGAGTAAGTGGTCAGGCGGAAGGGCTATCTCAATTGCCCGATGGAAAATTTCTTCCTCCAATGGAATTGAATTGTGTGGAAGAAGTTTTTCGTGATAAGGTGGCTGAAAAATTCGGAAGAAAAATAACGATTGGAAGGGTAGCACATCTTACTGCTGCATTGCCCCATGATCCATCACGGGGAGTTTGTCAATCGAGAAATCTGTGTAGTCGTGGTTGCCCTTATGGTGCATACTTCAGCAGCAATTCGTCTACTTTACCGGCTGCAGCGAGAACAGGTAATATGACTTTGCGACCTCACTCCATCGTTCATTCTATTATTTATGATGAGAAGAAAGGCAAGGCAGTGGGTGTCAGAGTACTGGATGCTGAAACAAAACAAGAAATAGAATTCTTTGCAAAAATTATTTTCCTCAATGCCTCTACACTCGGCAGTGCATTTATTTTATTGAATTCTGTTTCCAATCGATTCCCAAATGGTTTAGGAAATGGAAGTGATCAGGTTGGCAGAAATTTAATGGATCACCAATATCGCACAGGAGCGGAAGCAGAAATCGAGGGCTTCGATGATAAATATTATATCGGTCGCAGGCCAAATGGAATTTACATTCCTCGCTTCCGCAACATTGGCAATGATAAAAGCACTGATTTCATTCGTGGATACGGATATCAAGGTGGTGGTAGTCGAGACAGTTGGGCGCGTGGTGTTGCGGAAATGTCGTTTGGTGAAGAGTTGAAAGAGTCGTTGACATCACCGGGTCCATGGAAGATTGGTATTACAGGCTTCGGTGAGTGTTTGCCATACTCTGATAATCGGGTAACATTGAATACGGATAAGAAAGATGTTTATGGTCTTTCGACACTAACCATTGATGCCGAATGGAAGGCAAATGAAAAAGCCATGCGCAAAGATATGCGTGTTACCGCTGCTGAGATGTTAGAAGCTTCAGGCTTTAAAAATGTAAGCATGTATGATGCACCGAATAATATCGGATTGGGCATTCATGAAATGGGTACAGCGCGTATGGGTCGTGATGCAAAGACGTCTGTGCTGAACAAATGGAATCAGGTACACGAAGCACCGAATGTTTTTGTAACCGATGGTGCTGCGATGACTTCCTCTGCTTGTCAGAATCCATCGCTTACTTATATGGCATTAACGGCCCGTGCTGCGGATCATGCTGTGAGCGAATTGAAAAAAGGAAATCTATAATCAAAAAATAGAAATGATATGAACAGAAGAGAAGCCATCCAACGCGCCAGCCTTGTATTAGGCTATGCCCTTACGGGTCCAGCTATTGTCGGAGTTTTGCAAGGCTGTAAAGCATCCCCTGAACTTACTTACAAACCTGTATTCTTTTCAGAAGATCAGGCTTTGTTAATCAGTGAGCTGTCCGAAATTATTATCCCGAAAACATCCACCCCAGGTGCAAAAGATGCTGGAGTTCCGGGTTTCATTGATCAGATGCTGAAAGAAATTTATACAAAAGAACAGCAAGATGATTTTCTGAAAGGACTTGCTGAGTTTGATGCTGATGCTGAAAAGGAATACGGTGATCATTTTGCACTATGTACGCCTGAGCAAAGAACTGCTCTAGTTAAAAAGCATCATGATGCTGCGTTTTCAAAAGGTGTTGATCTCGGTTCAACGGCATGGTGGAATGCCGGTGGTGGAGGTAAGACACCTTTCATTGTAAAGGCAAAAGAACTTACCATTCTTGGATTCTTTACAAGTGAACCGGGTGCTACAAAAGTGTTGCAATACAATCAGGTTCCAGGTCCGTTTAAGGGTTGCGTGCCTTTAGCGGAAGTTGGAAAGGCTTGGGCAACGTAGACTAAAATAATGAATGAAGGAGTTTTTACTTCTTCATTCATTCAATCATGTTGGGATAATTGTTTTTACAGATATGAGCAAACCAAAAGACTTGGCCCTACCCGAAGAGGTAGTGATTAGTAAAATCCATTTGATCAGAGGACAAAAGGTAATGTGGGATCGTGACTTGGCAGAACTTTATAATGTCGAGACCAGGGTTCTGAATCAAGCAATCAAGAGAAACCCATTGAGATTTCCGCCTGACTTTATGTTTCAATTGTCGAGAAAGGAGTTTGTCAACTTGATATCACAAAATGTGACATCAAATTGGGGTGGTGTAAGAAAAATGCCTCATGCCTTTACTGAGCAGGGCGTTGCTATGTTATCGAGTGTTTTAAATAGTGAGAGCGCAATTCTGGTGAATATTAATATCATTCGAATTTTTACGAAGATGAGTCAAATGCTATTGACCAATAAAGATGTGTTGCTAAAATTAGAACGATTGGAACAAAAGGTAATTCTGCACGAAGATGATATTAAGCTGATCTTTGGTTATCTGAAAGAACTATTAAATCCAAAGACAGAACCGATGAGAAAGATTGGATTTAAGCATAAGAAAGATGAGTAAATCAAATCATGTTCTTTCTTTTGATTGATCTCCATGAAGATGAATGAATGCCCCCATAGCAGTAGATTGAGGCAGATAGGAGCCAAGTACTTTTTTCACATGGAATGCAAATGATAATGTATTAAGAAAAATTCCATTGCGTGCAAAACCACCATCTACAAATAAAGTTTCAACTTCAGGCTGATCAATTAATTGTATCGATACTTTGAGCATGGAAATCAAATCATAGATCAATCGATGATAAGCTTCATTCACATTTTCAAAAACTGAAACGTCCCATGATTTAGTTTGATGTTCAGGAAACGGACCAGAGCCCTCCATGCATGCTGGATAAAATTCGGTTTTCTTTTCTGCTTTTATTTTTGAGAAAGTAACGTTGTCAAATACTAAGCTCGAGATAAACTCCTTGCTTACTTTAAAGTATGAGGCGATTCTTTCAACTTGATGATCGTGTTCTTTTCCTAATAAAAGGCGTGAAGCCATTACCTGTTCTCCATTTGATTTCAAATAGCACAAGCAATCTTTGCTGAGTTGTTCTCTTGTCAATGGATTATGATTGAATGGATTTAATTGAATACTCCACGTACCGGTTGAAATTAAAATGAAGCTTTTGTTTGATGATTGAAGATACGGAATCAATGCTGCTGAACTATCGTGCAGTCCATTGCCAACGTTGATAGAACGCTGAATTGATGTGTTACTTTCTTTGACGTAAATTGTTGTGAATGCTTGTGTTGTGATCGATGGAAGTTTTTCTAATGTATCGTCATCCAGCCATTTGCTATACTGAACTTTTTGAAAATCCCATAGAGCAGTATGACACCCTAACGATGTGTAATCACTTACCTTCTTTCCGGTGACGAGGTAGGATAGGTATTGAGGTAAATGCATGGAGGTTTTAATTTTTCTCCACAGTTCTGGTTTTAAATTTTTGAGCCAATAAAGTTGAAGCCCTGAATTGAGCATACCGAGTCTGGGAGAACAGGTATGTTGTGCAAATACATTGGAATCTAATCCTGTTTTCTGTTCGGCCTCATTATAGAATTTATCCAACAGCTCCGAGGATATTGGTTTTAAATAATCATAAAGAGGAGCAACAGGTTTACCATCTTCTCCAAGGTGAACAAAGCTTGCTCCATAAGCTGTGAAGTTAACACCAGTTATATTTAAATCTTTTGAGTGTAGTAATGCATTCCATTCTGACTGTAACCAATCCGTAAGGGAATGAACATCTTCACATGGAAAATCATCATCATCTTTTATTAATGAAAGTGTGTGTAGCTTTTCGGAAAGTACTTTCCCATGATGATCAAACAACAGAATTTTTTTATTGGTTTTACCAACATCAAAAATTACTGTGGCCTCTGTCATAATCCGGATGCTAAGGCCTGTTTGCCACGCTGTGCAATTCGATTTTCCCTGATCTTGGCCGTGCGAAATACATCTAACGGTTTTAATGCACCACCTTTTTGAAGCATAGCTTCTGCCACTAACGGACGCACATCAAGTTGAAAAGTATCTTTTAAAATTTCTTCTGCCCGTACTACATCATTATCTTCTTGTGCTGCTATTAATGCTTTCCGATCGACAAGCAATGCTTTTGTATATGTAGTTAAGATCATATTGACTGACTGCAATAAATCTTCTAAAGGATCTTTTGTATTGTGACTTGCATCAATCATCCAGGCTAAATTTGGATTCTTTACTTTCTTGTCTGCAATGCCATCGACCAATTCATTGAAGATCAGAAAGAATTGATAGGGCTTTATGCTTCCTGTTGTAAGATCATCATCGCCATACATGGAGCCATTAAAATGGAATCCACCCAGTCTTCCAAAGTGCATCAGTCGTGCTACGATTTGTTCGATGTTTGTATTGGGTAAATGATGACCAAGATCAACAAGTACATTCGCTTGTTGCCCCAGTTGCTGGCACAATGAATAGGAGGTACCCCAATCCGGAATTACCATCGAATAAAAATTAGGTTCGTATGGTTTGTATTCAATCAGTACATTCCAATCGGAAGGTAATGCATCATAAATTTCAACCAGTGATTTGTGTGTTCGTTCGTATGATTTCCGAAAGTGTTGCTGTCCTGGAAAATTTGTTCCATCCGCAAGCCAAACCGTAAGTGTTTTTGCGTCAATATTTTTTCCATGTTCAATGCATTCAATGTTGTGTTGAATGGCTTGCTCTCTTACTGATTTGTTTGAGTGACTGAGCGAACCGAACTTATAAGAATGTTCTTGTCCAATTTGGTCTTGAAAGGTATTCGAATTTACAGAATCAATAATAAGATGATTGGCATGCAGTGATTCTTTCACCGCAGCAATGTCTTTCGGTATATCCCATGGAATATGCAAGGAGATTGAATTCGATGATTGATTTAGAGTATGAAGCAATCCAATATCTTCAATCTTCTCCTGAAGATTGCGAGGCTCGCCACCAATCGAAAATCGTCCGAAGCGTGTGCCACCACTACCCAATGCCCAACTTGGAATGGCCACCTGGAACTTTTTGATCTGATCAAGAAGCGTATTAACATCAAAGCCTTTCTTGGCGAGGAGGTCACGCAAATAGTTTAATTGTACCGTATGCTCTGCTGAAGACCGTTTATTTTCTTTTTCGATGAATTCTTTAATCTCCATGAGTTGAAATTTAACATTCATTTCTACCGTACAAACGAAGCGGCAAAACCGCCATCTACATTCAATACATTTCCAGTTGATTTACTTAATGTACCATCAACAAATGCCAAGACTGCTTTAGCAATATCGTCTGGTAAAATTTCTTCATTTAGTAAAGAGCGCTTGGCGTAATGTGCAGGTAATTCATCTACCGTAACACCATATGCTTTCGCGCGACCTTCAGCCCAGCCACCTTCCCAGATTCTGCTGCCACGTAGTACTGCATCCGGATTTACGGTGTTCACTCTGATTTTATCTTTACCTAATTCTGCAGCCAGTAAGCGACTCATATGAAGCTGCCCTGCCTTTGCTGTTCCATATGCTGCATTGTTTGGTCCGGCAAACAATGCATTTTTACTCGCAATGTTTACAATGTCTCCATCTAGCTTTTGCTCACGCATTGTGCTTACAGCACACTGACTTACTAAGAATTGTCCTTTTACCAAAACGTTTTGTAGGATATCCCAATCGGCAATAGTTGTTTCTTCCAATGCTTTTGAAATGGAGAGTCCTGCACAGTTTACTGCGATGTCAACACCACCAAATTGTAATATGGTTTGCTTTAATGATTCTGCAATAGCGTTCTGATCTGTTACATCAATCTTTACACTCAGTGCATTATCCTTACCATATTTCTGACGAAGTTCAGTTTGTGTTTCATCCAGTAACTCTCGATCCGCTACCACAACACACGCTCCGTTTTGTAAAAACTTTTCAGCAATGGCTTTCCCAATTCCTCCAGCTCCTCCTGTTACATAAGCAATCTTACCTGACAACGTTTTAGGTTTCGGCATGCGCTGAAGTTTCGCTTCCTCAAGTAACCAATACTCAATATTAAAGGCTTCTTGCTCTGAAAGTCCCGTGTATTCTGAAACTGCTTCTGCACCACGCATTACATTAATGGCGTTGGTATAAAATTCTGCTGCAACCCGCGCAGTTTGTTTGTCTTTCGAAAAGGTAAACATACCAACACCAGGATATAAAATCACTACTGGATTTGGATCCCGCATTGCAGGACTATCAGCATGCTTACAATTTTCATAATACGATTTGTACTCTAACCGATATTGCTCAAACTGTTCTTTCAATTTCAATTGAACTACTTCCGATTTTACATCTGCATCTATATCAACATCCAATGCAAGTGGACGAATTTTAGTACGCAGAAAATGATCGGGGCAGCTTGTTCCTTTTGCTGCCATAGCATTTAGATTTTTGCTTCCTACAAATTCGAGTACGGCTGGAGCATCAGTAAAGTGCCCAACCATTCTTCTATAGCTTGAAGCCAATCCCCGTAAGGTAGGCATGAGCTTAGACGCTTGATCTTTGCGTTTGTCTTCACTAAGATTTTCGAACTTCACTCCACCAAACACCGGGCGTTTCTTTCCGATATTATTATTGAGATAAATGGAGGCTTGCTCAATTACTTCCAATGTATTGATATACGAATCGTATGATGTTTCTCCCCACGTGAAGAGGCCATGTCCTCCAAGAATTATTCCTCTTAACTTCGGATTTTCTTTTACAGTTAGCTCCAATTTTAATCCCAGATCAAAACCCGGGCGTTGCCACGGAACCCATGCCATTTTATCTCCCCACAAGTCGTGCATAATGCTTTCTCCATCTTTACTCGCAGCGATGGCAATGATGGCATCGGGATGTAAGTGGTCAATGTGCTTATAAGGAAGCAAACCATGTAAAGGGGTATCAATAGAAGGAGCTGCTGATTTCAGATCAAACATACAATAGTTGAGTAGGTCAACCATTTCATCTTCAAAGGCAAGCCCGCGATAGCGTTTTTTTAATGCATGAAGTTTTTCGACATATAAATTTGCGCAGCCTGCTTTCGTTAACGTGCCAATATCACCACCGGAACCTTTCACCCACATAATGGAAGCTTGTTCACCGCTAAGCGTATCCTGATCAAATACTTTTACGGATGTATTTCCACCTGCGTAATTGGTGAGTCGTAAATCAGCACCTAATAGATTGGAACGGTAAATGAATAAGTCGACTTCACTATCTTTTAATGAAGCGGCATTTGCCTCATTCCACAAATAGCTTACATGTTGAAACTGGGTTGTTTTCATTTTCTTAGAGTATGAAATTTACTACCTATTGATAGATTTCAAAAGTGAGGAATATTTAATCATTAACCTTCCTGTACTATCTGTCCTGGCATCGGAAAAAACGAAGAATGTGATAAATGAGGATGTATTTCAGTTTTAGTTTTATAATTTACCTTACCAATATTAACCAGATGAAACAGCCTTACAGTCTTTGCCTGCTCCTGTGTTTTTGTGTGCTTATATCCTGTGCACAGAAAAAAGAGATCCGTCTTATTGTTCGGGGTGATGATATGGGATTTTCACATTCTGGCAATGAAGCGTTAATAAAATGTTATAAGGAGGGAATTGAAAAATCAATCGAGGTTATTGTTCCTTCACCCTGGTTTCCGGAAGCCGTAAAATTGCTCAAGGAAAATCCATCTGTTGATGTAGGACTTCATATTGCCTTTACAAGCGAATGGGATAATGTGAAATACAGACCAGTTAGCAATTGTCCCAGTCTCACAGACGCGAATGGATATTTCTTCCCGTTCATTTGGCCAAACAAAAATTATCCGGGTCAGGCGTTGCTCGAAAATAAATGGACGTTTGTCGATGTAGAAAAAGAACTTCGTGCTCAAATTGAACTTGGAATAAAAAATATTCCGCGCGTGAGTCATATCAGTGCACATATGAATAGCTATGGAATGCACGATGATGTAAAGGCATTGGCGAAGAAATTGTCGAAAGAGTATAAAATAGATATTGATCTTGAAGAGTTGAGGGTGAAGTATATTGGCTATGGTGGCCCGACTGGTACTTCGGAGGAAAAAGTAAAGAGTTTCATTTCAATGTTGGAAAGCTTAGAGCCTGGAGAAACCTATTTATTTGTTGATCATCCAGGATTGGACACACCTGAACTTCGGGCCATTCATCATATCGGATATGAAAACGTGGCAGTCGATCGTCAGGGTGTTACGGATGCATGGACTGATCAACGTGTAAAGGATGCTATCAAGAAGCTAGGAATTCAGTTGATCAGCTATTCTGATCTGGTTAAATAGTACATATCTCTTAATTTCTTCAATGGTGAGTTTGTTCGCAAGTTCAGAATCAGTGTTTATCAGACGTTGGAGTGATACGTAATAATCAATTTTAGTTTTATGCGGGTAGATCACTCTTTCGGTATGAGAGTATTGGATTTGCCATTTAGATTTACTTGCTTGTACCATGCCTACATCATTACCTAAATCCGGAAGCATTGGTATCTGGACGAGTACTTCGCTCGTGATGGGTAACATGATTGCATCCGCTATGTTCATGTTGCCTGCTGCACTCTCTTCTTTTGGAAGTATAAGCTTAGTAGGCTGGGTGGTTTCTGGTTTTGGTGCGATCTGTCTTGCTCTAATGTTTAGTTGGTTAAGTCAGCTGATGCCTGTTGCCAACGGGGGGCCTTATGCCTACACGAGAGAAGGTCTTGGCGATTTTGCTGCCTTTCTTGTAGCATGGGGATATTGGATATCGGTTTGGTGCAGCAACGCAGCGATCGCGGTTGCGTTCATTAGTTATCTCACTGTTTTTTTACCGGTGTTAGGTAGTAATTCTTTTCTGGCTGTTGGGGTAGGGTTATCTGCCATTTGGTTACTCACGTGGGTGAACACAAGAGGGATACGAAAGGCCGGTGCCATTCAGGTTGTGACAACGATTTTAAAAATTGCTCCCCTTGCACTCGTAACCATTGGTGGGATATTTTATATTCATACTGAAAACTATTTTCCATTCAACAGCAGTGGTGTTTCCGATATGAGCGCCATCACAACAACCGCTACGCTTACCTTGTTTGCCTTTCTGGGTTTAGAGTGCGCTACTATTCCTTCTGGCAGCGTTAGAAATCCAGAGAAGACAATACCACGTGCCACCATGTTGGGTACGCTTGCTGTAACAGCGCTTTACATTTTAGGAACGATTGTAATCATGG
>JBDTTT010000043.1:0-41248 GCA_039930485.1 Chryseolinea sp. | reverse complement strand
GCTCTATGCCTACACCAAGGAAGAATTGAAAGAGCAAAGCATAAATCTTGACTCGCTGGAGCATGCAACAAACAGTATGGAGAAAAGACTATCAGAACGCTCATCTGATTTTATGGCTGGATACTCCTCAAAAAAAATATCCTACATTCAAATCAAAAATCTCTTAACCGAAACAGAAGCCGTTGTTGAAATCATTCGCGTGCAAAAGTTTGATCAGGATTTTACAAAAGATTCCAATTACGTTGCATTGGTATTGACAAAAGATAGTGAGATACCTAAGCTTGTTGTGCTGGATAACGGACTTCAACTGGAAACACGCTATTCAAAATTCTATCGCAACGCCATTCAGCAAAAAATTACGGATGAATATTCATACGATGAATATTGGGCACGCATCGAACCCGAATTAAAAGGGAAGAAAATGATTTACATATCACCCGATGGCGCTTATAATCAACTCAATCTAAACACACTTAAAAAAACAGGAGGAGATTACGTCATCAATCGATATGACCTTGTTATTCTTGGAAACTCAAAAGATTTAATTTCGCTAAAAGCAAAAAAGAACAAAGCACTAAAAAAGAATGCTATGTTACTGGGCTTCCCCGACTATGGTCAGGGAAATATTGCACCACTTCCTGGAACAAAAGTAGAAGTTGATGGTGTTGCTAAAGTGCTAAAAACTGCTGGATACCAAGTGACGCAGTTTATGCAAAAGAACGCCACAGAAGCTAATTTAAAATCCAGCAAAGCTCCGGCTCTGATACACATTGCTACACACGGATACTTTTTACAAGATGTCGAAAATAAAACTTCCGCGTATGGTGTAAATGTTGAAAACGCTAATGATAATCCTTTGCTTCGTTCAGGATTACTGTTAGCAGGAGCCGCCAGTACGGTAAGCGGAAAGCGCACACCTAATTTAGAAAGTAATGACAATGGAGTCCTTACCGCATACGAGGCCATGAACTTAAATCTCGAAGGTACAGACTTAATTATACTTAGTGCCTGTGAAACAGGTTTAGGTGATATTAAAGCTGGTGAAGGTGTTTACGGACTACAGCGCGCATTCTTGGTTGCAGGTGCTGACGCATTGATTATGAGTTTATGGAAAGTGGATGATAATGCCACACAACAACTCATGAATAATTTTTATGTCAATTGGCTTAAGTTGGGTAACAAACAAAAAGCGTTCAAGCAAGCCCAACTTCAGTTGATGGCAAAATATAAAGATCCTTATTATTGGGGGGCCTTTGTAATGATGGGAATGTAAGGAGATAAGAATTCAGAAGTTGGCGTAACTAAATGATTTCCTGGGGATATTTATTCTTTAGTGGAAAAACTAAATGAAATGTTGTTCCAATATTGACTTCACTCTCAATGCGAATAGTTCCATTTAATGCTTCTACCTGAGTCTTGACAAGAAATAAACCAATACCTTTTCCTTCTACATGATCGTGAAAGCGTTGGTACATTGAAAATACTTTATCTTTTAACTTCGATAGATCAATACCAAGACCATTGTCTTTTACTGTAAGATTCAATTGATCTTCTTTTACGAAAGATGAAACACGAACTACAATAGGACGATCGGGCGATCGGTATTTAATCGCGTTGCTGATGAGGTTATACAAAATACTTTCAATGTAGGCCGGAATGGCGTAGCACTCATTTATTTCAAAACGTTCTTCTAGCACTACATTGGATTCCTGAATCTTGTCTTTCAAAATACTTTTCACTTTTGTAATCCGCTCCTCAAGACTCACCAATTCGAAAGAGTGATTGACGCCCTTCTTTACATCCAAAATCGAATTCAGATCGTGAATGATTGTATCTAAATCAAGAGCAGAATGTTCAAGTTTCCCCAAAATCACTTTATCTCTTGGCATTTCAAAATGATTGCTGTTGATGATGTTGGTGAGTCCGAGGATGCGAGCAACAGGCGAACGTAAATTGTGTGCTATGATGTACCCGAATTGTTCGAGTTGTGTGTTTTGACGGATCAGTTCGGTGTTTGTATTTGTCAGTTCGCTTGTTCGTTCATTTACTACCTGCTCCAGATTTTCATTTGATGCCGATAGCAAAATATTGGTTTTCTTTTTTTGATAAAAATTCAGATATAAAATAATGAGAAGAATAATTAAGGATAGTATAGTAACAATTGATCCTACTGTAATGGATCGTTGTTCGCGAATTCGTGCATCCTTCAACTCCGCATTCTTTTTAAGAATTTCATTTTCGTTTTCCACCCGTTCAGTTTGATAGTTGATCTTTAAATTTTCAATGAACTGAACATTGTCCTCACTGAAGATACTGTCCTGATAGATATTAAACTGTTTATAAAAATGAAGGGCATCTTTATAATCCTGTTGTGCTTCATAGATTTCATACAAAACACCGTATGCTTCCTTTGTTTTATCACGAAATGAGTTTCGCTTCGAAATTTCCAAACTTTTTGTAATAGACTCAACCGCTTTTTGGTACTTCTTCTGTTGAAGGTAGACTCTCGCCAATCCATTTAACGAAAACGTCATTCCGAACTGACTTTGATTTTCTTCAGGAAGTTGCATTGATAATGCATAATAAGAAGAAGCTTTGTCCAGGTTCTTCTCCATGTAATATACTTCAGCCAGGTTGTTATAGATATACGAAATAGTGTATCCGCCTTGCGGAAACTTTTGTTCTTGTTTAAGCGCTTCATTCATCCAATACTTGGCGCTATCATAATGCTTCATTTTGGTAAATGATCGGCCGATAAAATTCATGATGCTCGAAAGATTTGTGGCATTAATTTTTTTTCCGAGTTTATACGCCTTATCCAGATTTTTTTGCGCTTCCGAAAAGTTTTCAATGCTGGAGTAGATATTACCAAGCGAAGAATAGGAGTCTAGGATATCCAATGTATCTTTTTGCTTTTCAGCATGCCTCAAATTCTCCATCGTGTATTCAATTGCCATGGTAAAATTTCCGAGCCTTCTATGAACACGTCTTAAAATTCCATAGGCTTGCTGAAGTTTCTTTTCATCCTGATACTGGTGAGCAAGATCCAGAGCCTCTTGTCCATACTCCAGTGATTTTTTTAAATCAACATTATAATAGCGTGTAGCCAACTGAATCAAAATGAAGAAGCGTGAAGTATCTGTTTTGGCTGGAGGCAGAATGTGCTGCAGACTATCAATCGCTTCTATATCACTCTGTTGTGCATGAACAACAAAAGAAAAAAATAGAAGCCCAATAATACCAGCAAGCCGTCCCACGTACGTATCAATTATTGTTTAAAAGAAGCTTCAGCTTTTGAAGTTGTTGCTGATTTGCTTCCGATCCCATATTATCAATAATTCCCTGCTTCTCGCGTTTGGTCAATCGCCAACTCAAAGAAGCACGGGCACTATTCTGGCGAATGCTATCCATCTTCTGTAAGATAGGAACGTAACTTTCTGCCTGATACTGAATGTCAATCCGATCGATACTGCCATTAAACCATGACTTAGCGTGACCAATAAGTAAGTCACTGGTAATATCCTGAAAGTTTTCGAAATTATTATACACACTACTAATGGGTTGTGTAATGTCATCCATAATGGTTTGCCCTGTTTTTGGAGCAATCACGGCAAGTTTGGGTGAATCTCGTATAGATAGAAAAACAATCCCATCTGTATTTTCAGCTATCCATTCTTTAAAAGCAAAAACAAATCGCACAGCATCCGAAAGGCCAAAATTATCTGAGATACCTGCATCCATAATCTGAATCGGTGGATCAGTAGGTAATGTTGTGTTTGGTGTTATGTATGGAAAGGTGGCACTCATACGCAACGCAGAAAGAAAACGTAAATTACCACCCTGGTGTTCGCTAAATAGTCGCTGAAAATCTACACCACTGAACTTGGTCATGGCATACGATGGAGACTCCATCACTTCATAGTTCATAAAAGAAACAGGTCGTGAGGCGATGTAGAGTTTCCTTCCATCATTCACTACCGTTGGCGTAAGAATTACCATAGGTATCATACCGCTGAGCTCAGCACTATCGTAAGCTCGAATAGGCTTATCCAACAAACCTTCTGTGATTTTATTCAACTGCTCTTCAAATGTGTAACTCCTGTCACGATAGTAATACAGGTTATTATATTCGTACTTGGTGAATCCAACAAAAATATCGTTAGCCAGCAAACTAAAAATTAAAGGATTTAAGTTATCAGTTGAAATTTTATCACGATGCAATGAAGAATATGGATCGATTTTTTGATGCAGTTTTTTTCTCAATACTAATTCCCGAAAGTAACTTGCTCCTATCAATCCACCGGATGCACCTGTGATCAGTGTACTACTTTCAAAGAGCTTACCTTGGGTAAGACTATCTGCTGTTTGCAAAGCCGTCAGCGTCCAGAGAGAAGCACGCTTACCACCACCACTTGCACATACGAAAACCATCTTTGGCTTTTTATCAGCTGGGAATTTTTTTCTCCAATTTTCCAACATCACCAACGTAGCACGCTTATCATATTGAATTGTTGCAGTATCATTTAACAGCTGAAAATTTTTGACTGAGTAATCCGCTGGTGGCTGGAGATAATCTAAACCGAAAGCTTCATAGGGTTTGGAAAAATAATCCTTACCCACCCAATAATTGATTAGCATAAAAGCCAGAAGCGCAATGGTAGCAGACCACCCGCCAAACCAATAGCTGAATGCGCCTGACATCATTACAAAAACAGTAAGAAATATGACACAGCTGGATGCCGCAGGAAGCTGAAAGGATGGGTAATCTTTAAAAACACCTAATACTAACACTACAGCAAAAATAAAAAGCTCGATAATCACCAGGTTAAAATGATTTTGATCGAATACTTTTAAAATCATCTCTTTATCATAGAAACTATTGTCCTCAATTTTTTTGATCTTAAAATCATAGTCCACATAGTTATCGACATGCACTTGTTTTTTTCGTGCGATATCCAGTTTTTTCAGGACACTGGCGCGGGTAACTTTTACATTCTGTTTTATCTTTTCATCAATGCGGCAGATAACATATTTAAAAATGTCCTTATTGGTAAACCAGAAGTAAACAAAGAAAAGTAATGTCATAAAAAGGAATCCACACAACAGTCCAAACAAATTCCATCGCAAAGCCGAGCCCGAACTATATTGATTGTTCACCTGAAACGCGATGATCTGATACACGTAGGTTACAAGGTAAATGATGGGTATGATACTATTATTAATAATGAACTTGGTAAACGGTTTAGATAACGCACCGATAAAAGAGAAGCGATGCCCATCAGAAATGTAGCATGTAATATGAAATGCAGTTATAAATCCTGCCGTTACGATCCCCATTATAAAAAAGCTGGCGAAGTTCACCTCGTTCATATATTCCGGATCAAGAAAGAGGTATGGAATGCCAAGGTATTTTCCAAAATTTCCGGTAATCATGGCAAACAAAATGATCCAGCAAAGCATCAACACATGGTTGCGTCTAATGTTATTGAGCAACAGTTGAACAGGGAAAGAATAGAATATGTTAGGTGCTAAAAAGTAAAGTTTACGCATAAGGAGAATTACATCAATATACTAAATAATCAGCAACCATTTACGTGGGTTACGGGTCGATTTATCAGCTTAACTCAAAAAAAAATTGTAAATCGTAAATTGTAAATAGTATACCACTTGACAAAACCGTTTAACATCTATCGTTCTTCTGCGGGTTCTGGAAAAACACGTACACTCGCAAAAGAATACCTCAAGTTAGCGTTGCGCTATACTGAATATTATCGCTTTATCCTCGCGATGACATTCACTAACAAGAGTACTCAGGAAATGAAAGATCGCATTATCTTTTACCTCAATGATTTTGCAGAAGGCAAAAGTGAAGACCTATCGAAAGAGATCCTGGAAGAATATAAAGCTGAAGGTTTCGACTTTCCACCAGCATTACTAAAAAAGAGAAGCAAGGAAGTACTTTCATTGATCCTTCATCATTATTCGCAATTTTCGGTCAGCACCATTGATGCTTTTTTTCAACGGATCATCCGGTCGTTTACTCGTGAAACGGGTCTACTCGGAAACTTTCGGCTTGAGATCGACAATGAGCTTGTGCTTGAAGAAGTAATCGACATACTGATGGAGGAGTTAACTGACAACCAGGAACTTCGTGGTTGGGTAATGGATTTCTCATTGGAGCGATTAGAAGAAGGAAGAGACTGGGACATTCGCTCGGCACTGCTTGAATTTTCGAAGGAAATATTCAAGGAAGAATTTAAGGCCATTGAAGATGATGTGCTGGAGGCAACCAGTGATCGTGCATTTTTCAAAGAGTTTAAACAAAAGCTCCAACACGAAGTAAATTCAATGAAGAAGCGAGTGGAGGTTGATTCCAAAAAATTACTCAATGAATTTCATACTCATAACTTAACCATTTCTGATTTCTTATATGGTGAATCTGGAAGTATTTACAAATACATTACAAATTTATCTGAAGGTGAAATATCAAAGCCGAATTCAAGAGTACAAGCTGGATTGGACAATGCTGATAAATGGGCCGGGCCAAAAGCAGACAAAAAATTAATCAGGTCGCTGGTGGAACAAGGTTGGCAAGCTCAACTTTTGAGTCTGGTAATATTTATTGAGGATCATCATACCGCTTATCATTCTGCAGAACAAGCGCTTAAAAATTTATACGCCTTTGGATTACTTGCCGATATTTCCAAAACCCTGAAGAAATACCTATCTGATAACAACATGATGTTGCTTTCGGATGCCCCACGGTTTTTAAATAAGCTGATGGATGAACAGGAGGCTTCTTTCATTTACGAAAAAGTAGGATCTTTCTATCGTCATTTTCTGGTGGATGAATTTCAGGACACTTCTGATTTTCAATGGAAAAACATTTTGCCGCTTATCCGAAATGGAGTTTCACAAAACTATAAGAGTTTGATTGTGGGCGACATTAAACAATCGATCTACCGTTGGCGCGGTGGTGACTTGAATATCCTTCAGGAGAAAGTGAAAGGTGATGTAGGCGAATTAATGACGGATACCTTTCCACTGGATACAAACTATCGCAGCGCTGAAAATCTTGTTAAGTTCAATAACGCTTTATTCGAAACTGCATCGAAACTAATTGCTTCTGCAATAGGAGTTTCGTTTCCACAAGAAGTCTACAGCGATGTGGCTCAGAAGAATTTCAAGTTCAAAGACAAGGGGTACATTAAAATTGACTTCCTATCAGTCGAAGCGCCAACACAAGAATCAGAAGAAGAAGAAGGTGTTCAAAAATTTACCGAAATATCACTATCAAAACTCCCCGGAATTACTGAAGAACTCCAGCAAAAAGGTGTCTCTCTTCGAGATGTTGCCTTCTTGGTCCGCGATAATAAGGAGGGGCAAAAAATTGCTCAGCATTTCATGGTCTATCGCTCATCGCCTAATGCAAAACCAAATTTTCAATACGATGTAGTTTCGAACGAATCGTTGCGTCTCGATCAGGCGTCTTCGGTTTTAGTGCTGATCAACGCCTTGCGTTTAGTCGATAACGAATCAAATCTAATCGCGAAGGCTCATCTTGCTTACGAGTATCAAAAGATGTGGCAGCCAAATGCCTTTCCTAACTATCATGAAATATTTCTAAAGAGCCATACTCAGCATTTTTCAAAATTAGTTCCTCCATCATTCACACAACAACAGCATGTACTCAGTGCCTTACCTTTACTGGAACTTGTTGAAAATCTCATTTACATTTTCAGACTTGGTGAACTGAATTTGGAGATTGCCTATCTACAGGCTTTTCAGGATTTGATATTGGAATTTTCTCAACGCGAGCGAAGTGATCTCTCTTCTTTCCTGAGCTGGTGGGAAGAAAACAAACATAAGAAATCAATTCAGGTTGCCGGAGGAATTAATGCTGCACAAATTATCACCATACATAAATCGAAAGGGTTACAGTTTAAATATGTCATCATTCCATTTTTAGATTGGGAATTAAATCATCAGGGAACAAAATCACCAATGTTGTGGTGTAAAACAGATGAGGCTTTATTCAAAGATGCCGGTTACATTCCAATACGATACACTCAAGGACTCGAGGATACCTATTTTAAAGATTACTACATAAGGGAACGGCAACGCATTTACCTTGACAATCTAAACTTATTGTACGTTGCTTTCACAAGGGCAGAAGAAGGATTGATCGCGTATGCACCTCTACCAAAGACAAAGACGTTATCTCACGTTGGTCAACTTGTTAAACAAACCATTGAACGCGATGATGAACTTCAAAGCAATTGGTCCAATGAAATGAATTCATTTCAACGAGGTGAAATAGAAGTTTTAGACAAGCAATCAAAAAAGCAAAAAGAATCCCTTGTGCTCCGAAAATATCCGGTAACACCTTGGCGTGATCGCCTTCAGGTTCGAAGACAAGGTGGCGACTTTTTTACAGTTACTGAAAAACGAAAAAAAATCAATGAGGGAATTTTTCTTCATACGCTTCTATCACGCATACGCATCGCTGAAGATTCAGTTTCGGCAATTGACCAAGCTGTTATCGAAGGATTGATACGCGAAAGCGAAAAGCTAAGCATCACCGAAACAGTACAATGGATTATTCATCATCCTTCATTGCAACTTTCGTTTACAGAAAGCTCAACACTAAAAACAGAAGCTTCTCTACTTTTACCTGATGGTTCAGAAAAAAGAATTGATCGTCTTACCATAAAAGACGGGCACGCATTATTGATTGACTATAAAACAGGTGTACCTACCCAGAAAGACCAGGAGCAAGTAGAGAACTATCTTCACATCTTCAAATCAATGGGCATGAATTCTGTGACTGGCTATTTAGTATATGTAAATGAAAGAAAATGTGTTGAAGTTCGAAGCGCTTGAGTTACACTCTCTTCTTCGCGCCCCGCACTGCTTCTGCTGTCCAGGGATCTTCAGGCCAATGATGACGAGGGTATCGCATACGTAAGGCTTTGCGAACTTCATGATAAGTTGTCTGCCAGAAACTTTTTAAATCCTGAGTTACCTGAACGGGTTTATAACCTGGTGACAATAAGTGCAATGTTACTTTATTTCTTCCTTCGTTGACTACGGGAGTTTCCAATAGCCCAAACATTTCTTGCAACCTGACTTCTATGATTGGCGAACTTCCATCCGATATGTAATTCAATTGAATCATTGATCCGCTGGGAACTTTTATTCGCGATGGAGCAAGGGCATCCAATCGATTATTTAATTCCCATGGCAATATCGAAGTAAGAATTGCATGCATATCCAACTTCTGTAATTCGCTCTGTTTTGTAATTGAATTCAAAAAAGGTGGAAGCCAAACATCAATCGAGTCCAACAATTTTTCATCATGCACATCAGGCCAACCTTCATCCGGACGCCAGGTTCGTAAACTCATTACGCGTGCCTGCCACGCTTGCTGATCTTCATTCCATCCGAGCATCTTCAATCCTTTGGATCGTATTACATCACATAGAATTTTTACCCTCGCTCCATCTGAAATTTTCAGAGAAGGTTTTCTTTCCAATACCAGGCTTCCAATTTGTTTTTCGATTGAGCTAACAATCATCTCACGTTCTTCGTCCCAACGAACATTTTCTTTTTCTTGCGCTAATATTTTTAAGTCAGAGAGATGAACTACCGCTGCTAAAAATATTTTACCTTCACCTTTTCCTAAATCAAGATGAGCAACACACAACCATGTTTCGCGAAGTAGCGGATCGTGTTGTGGTAACTTTACAATTCTTCCGTTTGCTAATTTGTAACGCTCGTTGTGTTTTTCAATTTGTTGAGCAATGCGTTCCGGGTATGCGGCCACTAAAAGCTTACCGACATCAGCATCCTTTATAATAGAATTTTGCATATCCGCCTTTAATAACTTCCTCCAGTTCAACGCAAGCTTTTCAATCCGCTCTAACACTCCACGATCGGCAAATACCTTTTGTCCATCGCGCCATTTGCGAAGTGCTTCAACGCGCAACACTACATCAACTCCTGATTCTCTTTCGAGTGGATCGCGTTCTTCCAAGACCGCAGCCAAGTCTGTTGCAAGCGAAACAAATTCTTTTGTTTGTGATATATGATCTGCCTCCAATAACATGTGAGCAATTCGTGGATGGGTTGGCAATCGCAGCATTGCTTTTCCACGAGAGGTTATTTTATTTTCTTCGAGCGCTCCGAGTTGATGTAAAAGCTCTTTTGCCTGACTAACAGCACCCACTGGTGGTGAAGTGATCCATGTCAATTCCTGAATATCGTTTACACCCCATTGACCGAGCTCAAGCAGTAGCGGTGCAAGATCGGCTTCTAAAATTTCCGGAGTCCGACTAGGTGATAGATTAGTTTGTGCGGATTCACTCCATAGCCTGTAACAAACACCAGGACCTAGCCTACCAGCCCGACCTGTACGTTGATCGGCTGAATCTTTTGGGACACGAATCGTTTCTAATCTTGTGAGTCCACTACGCGGATCAAATTTCGGAACACGAGAAAGGCCACAATCGATAACCACTTGAATACCTTCAATTGTTAAAGAGGTTTCTGCGATGGAAGTCGCGAGAACAATCTTTCGCTGACCTGATGGATGTGGAAGAATTGCTTCTTGTTGTTTCTTGAAAGGAAGATCACCATACAAAGGATGAATGAGCAGAGGAACATTGTCTTGTTCCAATAAATTTTGTACGCGATTAATTTCACCCGCACCCGGAAGAAAGGCAAGAATGTCACCCTCTTCATCTTCCACTGCTTTACGAATGGCTTTTATCATTCGATTCGATATAGGAGCATCAACATCATGCGAAAAATATTTCAGCGCAACCGGATATTGTTTACCTAGTGATGTAATAATTGGTGCATTATTTAATTTGCCTGATAACGCCTCACCATCCAATGTTGCTGACATAATGAGAATGCGAAGATCGTTTCGCAATACCTCTTGTGCCTGAAGACACAATGCAAGCGAAAGATCAGCATGCAAACTTCGTTCGTGAAATTCATCAAAGATCACGAGCCCTACTCCATCCAATGTATTATCCGATTGAAGCATTCGCGTGAGAATACCTTCTGTAACAACTTCAACTTTTGTGATGGCACTTACCTTATTCTCAAAACGAACACGGTAACCGATTTGCTGTCCTGCTTCTTCCTGTAGTTGAGATGCTAATCGAGTAGCAACCGATCGCGCAGCTAATCGTCTTGGCTCAAGCATGATTATTTTTTTTCCACCGAGCCAAGCCTCATTCATTATGTGCAATGGAAGAACTGTGGATTTACCTGCACCGGGAGGCGCTTGTAAAATCACAACAGGATGATGAGCTAACTTTTCATTCAGCGTTGAAAGTATTTCTAAAACAGGATAATCAGGCATGAACGCAAAAGTAAATAGATTGAGACAATGTTAGCGTTCAATTTCAAATCTCTATTCTAAATTCTATTTATGAGAAGATGGCTCATGTAAAAAACTTTGCATCCATAAATGCGCTTCTTGTTCTTCCGCGAAAACCCGAAGTTCAACACCCAGCTCCCCTACTTTTAATATCATTCGGTTATAATACGACTCGCGGATTACATCTTTAAATCCAATAGCAGCAATACGTTTCAGTCCATGCCGGACAGCTTCAGGCAATATCTCAGTGAGGAACCATATTTGATCTTCATCTTCTACTTTGCCCTGATCACGCAGATCTGCAATCCAACCCGGAGTATTATACGTTTTCAGTGTTTTCAACAATGTTTCAAAAGCGTTACGATAATCCGCGCTGGTAACATTTCGCTTCCAGATTAATAAGGTATTATTGATGTTCGCATCGTAATACAATTGTGCTGCTTCACTCTCAAAGAAAATTTGTTTATCAACTGAAGGAGGTGTTGGGATTTTGATTCTAAAACATGTGCCTACATTCAACTGACTTTCAATTTCGATACTTCCATTCAATGCTTCAACTTGTGTCTTCACCAAAAAAAGTCCAAGACCTTTGCCGCCTACATGGGTATGAAATCGTTTATAGAGTTTGAAAACATTTTGTCTTTGTGAATCAAGATCAATTCCCAATCCATTATCCATAATTTCCAGAATCGTTTCGTTTTGCTGACTTACGAGTGAGCTTACCTTCACAACGAGTGGACGGTCAGGTGCGCGATACTTAATGGCATTACTTAAGAGGTTAAACAAAATGCTATGCAGCATGGCACGTATGGCAAATACAAATGAAGTATGAGTGAAGTTATCGGTTATTGTAAACTCAGGCTTAATGTTATCATTCAAAATACCCAGCACTTTGTTCCATTCCTCCACAAGGATCACTTTTTCACGAACATTGTAAAGTTCATTTCGGATATCAATAATGTGATTCAAGTCTTTGAGTACGCTATCCAGATCAATAGCCGATTGTTTAATGAAACTCAAAATGTTCTTTTGCTCTTCTCCATCCGATGAACGATTCACAATATTTGAAAGCCCAAGCAGTCGGGCAACAGGGCCACGAAGGTTATGTGATACGGTATACGAAAATTGTCGTAGTTCATTATTGTGTTTTACCAACTCTTCGTTAATATGAAGCAGGCTCTGATTCTTCTCTTCTACTAATTCTTCCAGATGTGTATTGTAAACGATAAGTCGTTGCTGCTGCTGACTGATCAACTCATTCGCTTCCTGCAACATCTCACGACTTGATGATAATGCTTCCTTCTGTTGTTGTAATTCTTCATTTTGTGCTTCTGATTCTTCATTCAACCGAAGAAGCTGTACATTCTGGTCGGATAATTTCGTATTGATTAAATCCTTTTCATTGATCAAGACCAATGCGTTTTGTTCTGCCTTTTCAGTGATAAACTTTAACACTAAGACCCCAAAGAGTATTACAAAATAGGAGATCAGGGATACGTAGTTAATATAATAATACGCAGGCGCTGTAAATCCACGTTGAAAATAACCTACACCTATTAGGTTATGAAGTGGATCAAATAAAATAAGACAGATAAAAGTAGAGGCGAAGCAAATGAAAATTCTCACGCGCTCATTCAATCGAAAAACAATGGCTGGTAAGATGGTGGTTGCAACCAAAATCAAACGACTATCAAAATAACCAATGTAGGATTGATGGAAGTTAATTGTCTTTCCATACATGGTAATAAAGAGGGTCATCCATACCGGTGCGAGACAAAAAATAAGTCTGCCGGCATTCCAGTTTCTTTTGTTCAGGAAAATTATACATAAAAAAATAACAGCCACTGAAATGATAAACTTCGAAGTTG
This sequence comes from Chryseolinea sp., assembly GCA_039930485.1. Taxonomy (GTDB): domain Bacteria; phylum Bacteroidota; class Bacteroidia; order Cytophagales; family Cyclobacteriaceae; genus Chryseolinea. The sequence goes on along the minus strand of JBDTTT010000043.1, from coordinate 27,988 downwards.
CAATCCAACCGAAAAACTGGAATAGAATCAAGAATAAAATAAATGTGAGCCCGGACAGAATAAGGGCAAGAATGTTAGTAACGTCCACTAATTGACGAAGGTGCTTGGGGACTTGATCCGATGGGACAAGGAAGGGAAAAACTTTTAACATGCAGAGGGCGGCAGGTAAAATACGGTTAAAAATAAACCGCATTCTGATAGAAAACAAAAGACCTATGCCAGTCGTCCTTTTGTCACATTATTTCCAATTTACAATTCTTCCTCTTTATTATAATTCAATCACATTTTTCCTATATTCGATTTCTAAGCCCATTTTCTTGTCTAAAAGAATTTCAATTTATCTTTCTGTTGTGCTCAGTACATGCCTGGCTATTGACCTTCAAGCACAGAACCAATATACCGATAGTTTAAAACGTATTGTTGAAAAAAATCAGGTAGACAGCAAGGTTAAGATTAATACACTATTGCTTCTTGCAAAGTACTATCAGCACACAGTAAGTCGGTATGATTCTGCAAAAACCACTTTAGACGAAGCTATTCAAATGGCCGCTCGCCTTCGAGCAACAGAATTGCTGATCGATGCAACCTTTAACAAAGGTGTTCTGCTTTACTATAGCTATGGCAATCGTGAAGAAGGCTTATCGCTTTTTCAAAAAAGCTATGAACTCGCATTATTGCATAATCATCCTAATAAACTTTCACGAATATACTATGGTTTAGGGATCGCTAATGACCATATCAAAAACTATCGGGCAACAGAGGAGTATTTTTTAAAGGCCTATAACTATTCAATTCAATTTAAAAATGATGTAGATCGATCGAAAGTTATTATGGGAATAAACTCATTCTATATTGACCGAAATCAACCCGAAAAAGCGGAACCATATACAGCAGAAATTTTTACGCTGGTAGAACAATCCGATAATCCAGTGGTGCTGACAAACGGCTGGTCTTTTATTGCAACGATGTATGAAAGGGAGGGGAAGCTAAAAGAAGCCTGCGAAGCGAAAGAAAAGGCGTTGACCAACCAACGAAAGACCAATATTACGATTGACATTACCTTAAACATCATTGAGCTGGCCGAACTCTATTGGAGCATTGGAGAAACGCAGCGCATTAAAGAATTGGGCTGTGAACTATTTGAATATGAGAACATACCGAATTATACTATTCAAGCTTCGGTAAGCAGCATGTTTGTTTTGTTTGCTAAAGTATATGAAAAGGAAGGAAATTATGAGCAGGCATATGAATACCAAAAGAAAGCAAGTGAACTTAATTCAAAGATTGCGGATTCAAAACTGAACGATAAGTTGGCTGAAGCTCAAGTTCGATTTGATTGGAAACAGCAACAAGAGGAAATAAAATTCCAAGCCAACAAATTAAGATACAGGAGTGGAATCATCTTACTACTGACGATTTTCAGCCTCCTCACACTTCTTGCGTTGTTTATCTTCGTTCGAAATTCAAAAAGACGTCACACGCTCAGTAAAGTGTTACTTGAAAAAAATGAACTGCTTGAAATCCAAAAGATGGAAATTGAAATGAAACAAGAAGAGTTAACTACCTTAAATAATGAGCTAGCCTATGTAAATAAAAATCTTGACAATCTCGTGAAAGAAAAAACTTACGAACTGGTTATTAAAAATAAGAAGCTCATCGATTATAGTTTTTTAAATGCGCACTCGTTACGCGGACCCCTGGCGCGTATTATGGGTTTGGTCAACCTAATCCGATTGCAAGAAACACCACCAGAGAGTGTAAAGCTTATTAATATGCTAGACGCTTCATCCAAAGAATTGGATGAAGTTGTTCACAAGATCAGTAAAATTGTTGAGAGTGATGAGCTACTGAATCAATGAATTGAGGCGCAAAAGTTCCATTCCGATTTTCTTCGCATCATTTCAATGTCTCTGAAATACCTTCTTTGTAAGGAGTCGCCTTTACATTAAATGCTTTCTCAGCCTTAGCACTATCAAACACGTACTCATTTTCAAATTGATACATCATCTCGACAAACTCGCGCAATACAGGTATAAACAAGCCAAGCAAGCGCACACCAAATTTGGACATCACCTGTGGGGATTTGTATTGCTTATTTAGAATTTCATACGCCATGCGGATGTAATCATCTCCCGTTATTTTCTCCGGACTTGTCAATGCATGCCAGGTTTGATTATAAGCAGATGGTGTATTGCCCGCAATTGCTACAGTTCTTCCAGCGTCTGGTGTATAGGTAAAGGTGTGGACCTTCTTTGGGTCACCAACCCACTGTGCGCTTTTGCCAGCTTTCAATCGCTCGTTAACAGTTGAGTGGGTTAAACTCAGCAGTGCACCTGGTCCATAGAAATCCGCTGCACGCACAATCATCCCTTGAAGGTTGCCCTGCTTTATCTCATCAAGTAAAGTGGTGGCAATCTTAGCGCGAACTTCTCCCTTTTTGCTATTCGGATTGAAAGGGGTTTCTTCTGTCATCGGCCCGTTTACCTGGCCGTAAGCGTATACATTATCAAAGAACACCAGCTTGCTTCCGTTTTTCTTACAAGCATCTATCGTGTTTCTCATTACAATCGGCCATTGTTGTTCCCAGGTTTTTACATCATATTTTAATCCGGCCAACAAATAAACAACTTCACTTCCTGCCACTGCCTTTTCGGTTTGATCATAGTTTAGCAAATCAGCTGTGACTAACTCATCGGAAGGATTTACTTTTTTAGGATTGCGACTGACTTGCCTGATCTGATTGGTGTATTGAGGAAGATGTTTTGAAAGTTCGTGGGCAATTGTGCCGTTGGCTCCGAGGATGGTTTGCATAGAGGTTTTTCTTTTTGAGACGGTATAGTGTATTGAATATTGCTATTTAATAAAAATAAAAGTGAAGATAGAAGTCATTCGGCAATTAAAAACATCTGAATTCGAATCAATACAGAGCACGAAATGATTGACCCGATGTCTGAACTTTTCGAGTGTCGACAAAGTTGGTCTCAAACTGATTTACAATTGGATTACCTGCTCTGTCAGTATTTGACTACCTTTGTTCATCACTCCTTGGAATTCACGTAAAAAAAGCACTTTCGTGCTGCGGACTTAACAGAGGAGGTATTTATTAAACCTCATCGTGCCTCGCACAAACATCAAAAAATGTCATTCGAAAAATTAAATTTAATAGAGCCGATTATGCGTGCTCTACAGTCAGAAGGCTATACCAAGCCTACGCCCATTCAAGAGCAATCTATCCCCGTTTTGTTGGAAAGAAGAGATCTGTTGGGTTGCGCCCAAACCGGTACAGGTAAAACTGCCGCGTTTGCTATTCCTATTTTACAATTGCTTCATCAGGACGAGCTCTATAAAAAAGGTCAACAAGGAATTAAAACATTAATCTTAACGCCTACTCGCGAACTTGCTATCCAAATCGGAGAGAGCTTTGCCGCGTACGGAAAACATCTTCGCATTAAACACACTGTTATCTTCGGAGGTGTGGGGCAAAAACCACAGACTGATGCATTGCGCGCTGGTGTTGATATATTGATTGCTACTCCTGGAAGATTATTAGATCTAATGGATCAACGATTTGTTCACCTTCAACACATCAAAATGTTTGTGTTGGATGAAGCCGATCGTATGCTGGACATGGGTTTTATCCATGATGTGAAAAAAGTAATTGCAAAAATTCCTCAGAAGAGACAAACACTTTTCTTCTCGGCTACCATGCCTCCTGAAATTTCAAAACTAGCAAGTACTATTTTGACTAATCCAGTGAGGGTAGAAGTTACCCCCGTTTCATCTACTGCGAATACCATTCAACAATCTGTCTACATGGTAGAGAAGAAGGATAAGAAAAAGTTACTTCATCATCTTCTTCAGGATCGCGCGATTGAGACCGCTTTGGTTTTCACGCGCACGAAACATGGCGCTGATAAAGTGGTAAAGGATCTTTTGAATTCAGGAATCAAGGCAGAAGCCATTCACGGAAATAAATCACAAAACGCAAGACAACGCGCGTTGACGAATTTTAAATCGAGAATAACACACGTGTTAGTGGCAACTGATATTGCTGCGCGCGGAATTGATATTGATGAACTTTCGCACGTAATCAATTATGAATTACCTAACGTACCTGAGACCTACGTTCACCGAATCGGAAGAACAGGTCGTGCTGGTGCAGCCGGAATTTCGATTTCATTCTGCGATGAAGAAGAAGTTGAATTTCTTCACGACATCCAGAAACTAATTGGTAAATCTCTTCCGTTAGTTGAAGATCAACCGTATCACATGACACACGTAGGTGGGTTCAGACCAAAACCCGCGCAACGTCAATCGACACAACGCAACAACGGAAATAACAGCCGAAGAAATTCAAGTGCACCACATCGTGAAGGTTCCGGTAATTCCAGAAATCGCGGAGGTAGTTCAGGAAATTCTACGAGTCGTGGAAGTTCTTCTGGAAATTCTGGAAATAGAAGAAGCTCTAACTCGGGTTGGGGAAGTGGAAGAAAAGGTAATGCACAAGGAGGAGGAGATAATAATTACTAGTAGTTAGACATTAGTATCTAGACATTAGAATTTTAAACTTTTTTAAAGTCGTCTGAAGGTAAATTCCATCAGACGACTTTTTTATTGCTTCGTTATTTAATAACTCTTAACTATTCTACCGTAGCATCAAACGCGCTATTCAGAATTTTTCCATTGCGTTTCATTTGAATCCAGATGCGATAATTTCCAGGTGTTGGAAATGAATATGGAAACGTGACAACAGAATGTTCCGGATGTTCAGCATCAACTTCATGATTCATATTTCCCATCAACACTTTGTTGCGATCTTCTTCACTCATAGCATCCAGACTTGCAACAACCTGGTTGATGCTATCCATAAAGACAGACGATCTTGTAAGCTTCTCCCAGTTTACAGGTCCGGTTTCTTTTTCGAAACGGTTCAGCATGGTTTGCTGTGAAGCCATTGAATAACTTCCTACCGGATGAAGATGAATATAAACACTTCCATCATCTTTCATTACAACGGCATGACCCATCATACCTAGATATGGATCAAGTACCGCTGGCTTTCCATTTTCATCAAGAATATTAAAAGCTAACTCATACAATTTTCCGGCTACAAATGGTTCGTTTGATTTATGTTCCCAAATGGCGGTGGATCCATCCGGCAACGAAGTTTTAACACCTGGCTTTCCACATACCATGATGCCATCATCCGTATTCGAACTGGATGAAGAGGTTGAAATCGGATTAGTAGTAAAGTAGGTATCATCTCTGTTAAGAGAAATTGAATCCATCGAAACTAAAGTTGCCGGGATTTTATTTTCGATTTCAATCGTGTCGGGAATGGTTTCGGAGAATCCACTGAGCCGTGTGATATCTGCAAAAATTAAATACTTTCCATTTGGCAATGGAGGTAATTTAGCAATGTAAGTAGCTGAATTTTTTCGTTGTGGATGAAGATGCGCAAATACATCCATGCTTCCGGCACGAACTAAAAACATGTGCATGAGTTTGCCATGATCGGGAACGACATACGAAAGTTTACGTGTATAATTTAATTGTGCGTGAGGCGTTGTGTCAATCTTCAGTTCGAGCATGCTTTGTCCGCGCAATTGCGAGATGGTTGAACTTGCGCGAAGGGGTTTATACATAAATCGTTTGTAGTCGGATGCCCAGTTATTCCACCACGATTTCCCTCCCCACAAAATCAAAACCAAAAGAACTGCACTTACACCTGCACCAATCCATCGCTTGCGCAAAACTCTTGATGTAATCTCATCACTGGGTTTTACCAATCCATCACTTACGCTTGCGCTGATAATGGTGACCATCAACCCAACCAGAAAAACACACAATGCAAAAAGTATCCATCCTAATGATGATGGCATTTCCCGTTGAGTAGTCGAAACAGCCATTACCGGAACCAAAATAGTTCCAGTGCCCGATGATCCTTTAATTTCCAAATCAATTCCGGAAGCTCCTGCATTCATTAACCAAACCAAACCTTGATAATGTCCGGGCTCATTCGGTACGGGTGACATTTGATCTGCTGATGGGGCGCCTTTACTTCCCGCAAACCAGTAAACCGGTTTTGCCCAGATGGATTCTATGCCATCGCCTTTCGTGTAAATATGAATGATGGCCGTTCCCGGAATTACATCGGGAGGGGTAATCAACACCATCACACCATACGCTCCTGCCTTACCTTCAAAGGTTACTCCCGGACTTCCAATATGTGAATCAGCCAGGATGTAGATACATATAAAGAGTGTGCTTAAAATTATTTTCTTCATAACATCTTTAGATTAACGCACAATTTTTTTCATCCAGTTCCCCCACGACAGACCAATGAAGGAGGAGAGAATAGCAATACCTAAAGCGATTGTCAATCCTATTATCAAATCCGTTCCGGTGGTAATCATCCATTCACCAAAGGCATATCGAAATTCCCAATTGGGATCACTGCCGAAATACCATTTCGATGTTCCAAAAAACCAATGACCTTGCGAGGCCATCAATACATTGGCAAATGGCCATTGGAAAATAATGAAGATTACCAGGAAGATTATTCCATAGTACAACACATTCAACCAGCGATTACGTTTTGAGTAGCGTGTAACCAAATCGATAGCGATAGCCGGAAATAAAATCAGCAATGGAAAATCAAAAGGTTGAAAAGTTGTTATGGGATTTAATACCGGGCCAAGTTTTGGAGTAGCCGGAAACAAAGGTAGAATCCAATTCATCAACATGAGAAAAACAGTATAAACAAGAGCTGCATACGTTGCTCCCCAATTTGATTTTGATGAAACCGAAAATGCTACCAGGAACAATGGAAAAATAAAAGAAGCTACCTGATAGAACAATACACCATGCATGTCGTGACGTGAAAGGTATTCGGAACCAATGGTATAAATCATGGTAAGTACGAATCCTGCTGAAAACGCATAGAGGAAAGTATATCCACTTTGAGAAATACGCGCTTGATGTACATGTTCTGCATTTAGATTTTGATACGCCAATACACTGATGATCGCACCAAACTGAATCATGATCATTCCCAACAACAACACCGTATGCGGAGGTGAGAGAATCGTTACATCTAATCCATAACTGTTATGCCACCAATCATCAAAAGGCGCTGAAGTAATCATTGCGATGGCTCCCCAGATGCAAAACAAATTTCCAAGTGATGCATGAAATAAACCCCAGAACTTCACAGTCTTTGCGCGCTCGAATGAAGTTCCGGCAAATGTAATTTTCAACACGCGGTATCCGGAAAACAATCCTGCTGTAACACCACCCAAGTAAATTGCCAGGTGTGGTGATGAAAATAATCCATCACGACCAATGCTCATGTGCCAGGAGATATCCCAGATCAGTCCGATCATAATACTCAACGAGCACAGTACAGTCGCATACAAATAAAACGGAATGCCAACATGCTGATGATGATCAGAATCTGGCATCGGTGAGGGAATTGAAATAGTTTGCATATAAACGATATTCGTGGAAAGTTCCTGACAATAGAATAAAGAAAGTTATCAGCTAAAATTACAGTTTTGATTTGGACAAAAACAAGTTGACATATTAATTTCCAGAAATATATTATTGTGCAAAATGAATGATAAAGGTACTGCCCTTACCTACTTCACTTTCAACATGAATATATCCACCTAACGCTTCGATCTGAGTCTTCACTAAAAAAAGTCCGACACCCCGTGCCTCTTTGTGTTCATGAAATGTTTTATGAAGGCCAAAAAGTTTATCACCATATTGCTTCATATCAATTCCCAAACCGTTATCACTTACCCGCATCTCAATAGCATTTTCAAGTTGAACGGCACGAATAACAATCTCAGGTGTTCTATTTCTTGCCTTATACTTGATGGCATTACTAATGAGGTTTTGAAAAATACTTTCTAAATATGTTTTGGAGTAATAAATGGATGACGATTTAAAATTAGATTGAATTACAGTACCCGTTTGAATAATCTCACCCTGCAGAGATTGAATTACCTTATCCAGTACTTCCTGAAAATGAAGTCTAGTCTTAACAACATCTGTATTCTTCTTCACTTTAAGAGTCTCCATGAGTTCATTCATGGTCTCCTTCAAATTTTTAGAAACGTCAGTAAGCTTTCTGTAAATAAGTTGATAGTCTTCGTTACTACTATTCTGATTCAACAAACTAATCAGTGCACTGATATTCCCAATGGGTGATCGCATGTTATGCGAAATAATATGGGCAAAATCATCCAGCTGACGGTTTTGCTCCTGCAATTCGAGGGCAGCAACTTCAAGACTTGTTTTTGAACGCTGCAATTCCTCTTCCGATTTCTTCCGTTCTGTTATATCAATCGCAGAAGCATAAATTAATTTTCGGTTAACGTCTGGAGAAGAACTCCATAGCAACCATCGAAAGGAACCATCTTTGCATCGATAGCGATTTTCAAAATCAGGCAAAGCATTTCCAGAGAAAATGTGATTTTGTACGTTATGTGTTTTGCTAACGTCATCCGGGTGAATGAATTCTTCATATTTTCTAGATTTAAGCTCTTCAAGTGTCCAACCAAGAGTCTTTTCCCACACGGGATTTAGTTTAATAAAATATCCATCAAAGCTGGCAATACAATTCAAATGAAGAGAGTTATTAAACACTCTTGAGTTCTCATCTGCCATTCGTCTCAATTCTTCTTCTGCCAGTTTTCGCGGAGTGATATCACTGAGAAAACCTTCGATCATCATCAACCCATTGCTCGTGTAAACACCTGTTCCTATTTCTTCCAACCAATGCCACTCACCTGATTTGTGTTTGATGCGATACTCCAGTTGAAAGCTAACGCGATCATTTAATGCCTTCTCCACCAGGTTAAAAATATACTCCTTATCCTCCGGATGATAGAGCTGAACAAAATTCACAGTGTTTGAAATAAATTCATCCGATGTATACCCGGTTATCTTCCTGATATTTTCATTGAGATAAATCATTGAATAATTTTCATCATTCTTACAGAGGTAAATGGCTCCTGGAATATTTTCCGCCATAGCGCGAAACTTCTGTTCACTATTTGCTAACTCAATCTGAGATTTTTTTCTCTCTGTAATATTTCGGACGAGCATTAAAATCTTTTCATCATTGATGTAAGATATTTTTGCTGCGCTCCATCGATCAGAATTTGGAATAGCATACTCCAGGTATTGTGGTTGATGTGTACTAAAAACAGAATCGATCGCCACATCAAATTGTTTTAACAATTCGCCTGACAATACTTCACTGATTTTCTTTCCAAGATATTCTGTTCGGGGTGAAACAATCAGGAGATGATCGTTCTTTGTCCAGATGTTTGTGTAGATTTTTTCATGACTGACTTCAAATGCAATGTCATCAATCGAAGTTAGCAAAGCCTGAAGGTGAGCTTCTGATTTTTCTAATAATTTCTCTTTCCTTTTAGCCTCTGTAATATCTGTTCCGATGCCTGCATAACCAATCAGCTTATTATCTTCCCACAGGGCAGTAACAGACAGTAGAATCGACAAACGCGCTTTATCTTTTCGTATGTAAGTCCACTCATTTCGGTCAGCAACTTTTTTTAATCTTGCCTTTATAACCATTGTTTCAAAACCCGGAACAACTTTTCTATTCAACTCTTTGCTTAGAAGCTTCGATCGCTCTTCAACTTCTACTGGGTCATGTAGTATATAGGGCGTAACTTTTCCGATTACCTCCTCGGCCGAATAGCCATATAATGTTTCGGCAGCTTTATTAAAACTTGTGATAATGCCCTCGGTGTTGGTAGAAATAATGGCTAGTTCAGTGGTGCCAATAATAGCCTCTTGAAGGCGGTAGGCCTCGGCCAGCGCATTCAGAAATTTATCATCTTGAACGTAGACTTTTTGTAATGGAATTTTTTCCATTGTGAGTGGGCTCCACTACGAATATATGAATATTAACCCTTAAATCCTCGCTGTCGCAAAGCTTCAAAAATGACAACCGCAGCAGCAGTTGATACATTCATGGAGTCGATTACTCCTTGCATAGGAATGATGATATTGGAGGTGGCATTTTTTACCCAGCTATCCGAAAGTCCGGTGGCCTCGGTGCCCATTATGATGGCCGATGGCCCTTTGAAATCGGTTTCATAATAGGGTTTTGATGCTTGAAGGTAGGTACAAAAAATATTGACATCATTTTTTTTCAACCATTGAATCGTTTCTTCTGATGTTGCCGAAGCAATTTGTTTCGTAAAAACGCATCCTACACTAGACCGGATTACATTCGGATTGTAAAAATCAGTTTGGGGATCGCAAATAATAACCGCGTCAACTCCTGCAGCATCAGCTGTACGCAAAATAGCGCCCAGGTTTCCCGGTTTTTCAACGGCTTCTAAAATCAATAAGAGCGGATTTTTTCTTAATGTAATGTCTTCAAGTTTATGGGACTTTTGTTCCGCAATAGCAATCATGCCACCTGAACTTTCGCGCACTGCAATTTTATCAAACACTTCGCGCGATACCGGAATGAGAAGTCGGTCGCTTAATTTCAATTCCATCAGCTCCTGAGCGGAAATGATTTCTTCACAGAAAAAAATGTTTTGAATTTTATAGCCAGCTTCAACAGCATACATTACCTCTTTCTTTCCCTCCACAACAAACACCGATTGCTTTTTGCGCTCGCGTGGTTTCTCCAGCAACAACAGGCTTTTGATTTTTGGATTCTGAGTGCTGGTAATTAAAACGTGCATAACGTAAGATTAAAGTTCAATGTGCAAAGTTCCAAGTTTAAGGTTGTTTTCATTTACCTTTGAATCGAAACTTGGAACCTTAAACCTCGAACCTTGAACTTCACACTAACCTACCCTTCATCCTGGACCGAATATGAATTGCTTGATAGCGGTAACTTTGAGAAGTTGGAGCGATTCGGAGAATACATTTTGATTCGCCCTGAGCCGCAGGCCATCTGGCGAAAATCGTTGGACGAAAGCGAATGGAAGAAAAAAGCACACGCCAAATTCGTGCGAGAGCAAACCGACAAATTTCGATTTACAGATGATGTAAAAGGTGGCTGGTCAAAAAATCCATCCATGCCCGAAAGCTGGAACATAAAATACAATTACAATTCTCTCAACTTAACACTTCGCCTTGCCCTTACAGGTTTTGGTCACGTTGGTATTTTTCCTGAACAAGGCAACAATTGGAATTTCATTTACGATACTATCACGAATTGGAAAGCAGAAAAACCAAAAGTGCTCAACTTGTTTGCCTACACAGGCGCTGCATCTGTTGTTGCTCGATCTGCAGGTGCAGAAGTAATTCATTGTGATGCGTCACGCCCCGGATTGAATTGGGCCAATGAAAATATGCGTCTCAATAAATTGAACGACATAAGATGGGTGTATGAAGATGCCTTTAAGTTTGTTCGAAGAGAATTGAAAAGAGGGAATAAGTACCAAGGTATCATTATGGATCCACCTCCTTATGGCCGCGGACCTGAAGGTGAAAAGTGGACCTTGCAAGAACAGTTAGATGAAATCATTTCAATGAGCAGCGAATTGCTTGAAAAGAAAAACAGCTTCTTTGTTTTGAACATGTATGCCATTGGTCTTTCTGCATTGGTTGGATTGAATGTAGCGAAGACCCATTTCAAAATAGAGAATCCTGAGTATGGAGAATTCTTTTTAAAATCAGCACAAGGCAAAGACCTTCCAATGGGAACATTCCTCCGATTCAAGTTATAATTTGTAGCCACGAATGCACGAATAAATACTGTTAAATGGATTTCATTCGTGCATTCGTGGCAAACTGGATTGCACAGATAGGCATTGAATTGTATCTTTAAATATGCAGTCGATCAAAACACCTCCCCGTACGATTATGGAAGTATTTCAAATGCTTCCCGAAGGCACGTTAGCAGAACTTATTAATGGATCAATTTATATGTCACCGGCACCGAATCCTTACCACCAGCGTATTGTCCTGAATCTTTCTATAGCGCTATCTTCTTATGTTAAACAAAGTCATCCAGGAGAAGTCTTCATTTCGCCCTGCGATGTTTATTTAGACGATCACTCCAATGCTGTGCAACCCGATATCATTCTTATTTCAAGTAAAAAGAATGTAATCGTGAACAAATCAGGGCTGCATGGTATTCCTGATTTGCTAATTGAAGTTCTCTCCCCCGGAAATTCCGAACACGATACAATTACCAAAAAGGCACTCTATGAAAAATTTGGTGTCCAAGAATATTGGATCGTCAACCCTGACACAAAAGAAACCACTGGATATTCATTAAAAGACAAGCAGTATATATCGTTAGGGCAATTCATTGGCAAAATTCATTCGGTATTGTTGGATAATCAGACCTTTGAGTTCTGATCCGCTTATACTCTTTACTAAACCTTCGCGCTTCATAGTCATTAGCCCGGTAAAAAACCTTATCTTTGCGCCTCAATTCAAAAATTTAAAGAATTTCGAGGTATTATGGAGGTTAATAAGATCAGAAACATCGCTATCATAGCGCACGTTGACCACGGCAAAACTACGCTTGTGGATAAACTTTTACATGCAGGCCACCTTTTTAAAGACCATGAGACTCCTGGTGAGCTGATCATGGATAGTAACGACTTAGAGCGTGAACGCGGTATTACCATCCTTGCCAAAAACGTTGCCGTTCGTTACAAAGATTATAAGATTAACATTATAGATACCCCTGGTCACAGTGACTTTGGTGGAGAAGTAGAACGCGTTTTGAACATGGCCGATGGTTGTTTGCTATTGGTTGATGCCTTCGAAGGTCCAATGCCACAAACTCGTTTCGTATTGCAAAAAGCATTGCAATTGGGTCTTAAGCCAATTGTGGTTATCAATAAAGTAGACAAGAAAAACTGTACGCCTGATGAAGTACATGAGCAAGTATTCGAGCTTATGTTCTCCTTAGATGCCACTGAAGAGCAGCTTAACTTCCCAACCTTCTATGGTTCTGCCAAAAATGGCTGGATGAGCAAAGATTGGAAAACACCTGCTGAAGATATTACGGCATTGATTGAAGGTGTTATTGAACATATTCCCGCACCGAAAGTAGATGTTGGTTTAACTCAAATGATGATTACCTCTCTTGAGTACTCCGCTTATATTGGTCGTGTTGCTATCGGACGTGTTCAAAGAGGTACTGTTAAGCCAGGACAAAACATCGTGCTGGTAAAACGCGATGGCAAAATCAGTAAGACTAAAATCAAAGAAGTTTACATATTCGAAGGTTTCGATAAGAAGAAAGTAGAAGAAGTAAATGCCGGTGAAATTTGTGCATTAGTTGGAATAGAAGGTTTCGAAATTGGCGACACCGTTGCCGATCCGGAAAAGCCAGAAGCATTGAAGGCCATCTCTATTGATGAACCTACAATGAGTATGCTCTTCACCATTAACAACTCACCATTCTATGCGAAAGAAGGCAAGTTCGTTACATCCCGCCACGTTCGTGAGCGTTTGGAAAAAGAATTAGAAAAGAACCTTGCCTTACGTTTAGGTGAAACCGGTTCTGCTGATAGTTTCATTGTATTTGGTCGTGGTGTACTTCACTTGTCTGTGTTAATCGAAACGATGCGCAGAGAAGGCTATGAATTACAAATCGGTCAGCCTCAGGTTATCTTCCGCGAAATTGATGGCGTAAGATCAGAGCCTGTTGAAGAATTGACGATCGATTTACCGGAGACAGTTGCTGGTAAGGCAATTGAAACGGTATCAATGCGTAAAGGTGAAATGTTGAACATGGAACCTAAAGCAGATCGTATGATTTTGAAATTCCTTATACCTTCAAGAGGTATTATGGGCTTGAGAAATTATTTATTGAACGTAACGGCTGGTGAAGCTGTGGTGACTCACCGCTTTAAAGAATACCAACCATATAAAGGAGAAATTCCTGGACGTATCAACGGTTCATTGATTGTGATGGAACAAGGTGAAGCGATTGCATACAGCTTACACAACTTGCAGGATCGTGGTAAATTCTTCATCAACCCAGGTGAAGCCGTTTACGAAGGTCAGGTAATTGGTGAACATAGCCGTAATGGTGACTTGGTTATCAACGTTACTAAGACGAAGAAGCTTACCAACATGCGTGCTTCTGGTTCAGATGAAAAAATGAAAATCGCTCCTCCATTGAAACATACTTTGGAAGAAGCGTTGGAATACATTCAGGCAGATGAGTATGTTGAAGTAACACCTCAGTCAATTCGTTTACGTAAAATCTATTTGAACGAAAACGATCGTAAGCGTAATAGCCGCTAAGGCATATTGAAATTTTAGTGTTAGTCCGAAGGAGAAGTGTGATGGATAGAATGAAAAGGATTAAGTATAGCATAGGACTCGTCATCATTTTGGTGACGAGTCCTTTTTTTATGTTCGGTCAGTCAAAACAAGCTGCAAACGCTGCGTTGGAAATAAAAGCTGATACATTATTAGACCGACAAGATTTTGAAGGAGCACTGAAGCTTTACTCTAAGATTGTAAAGAAATCGAAATTCAAAAGCGAGAACGAGTTTAGCATTCTATACAAACGTGCTTATTGTTTCTACACGCTGAAAAAATTTGATGAAGCGCTGGATGATTTAAACCGATACCTCAAGAAAATTCCAAACGAGCAAGCTAAGATTTTGCGCATGTATGTAAATCAGGAATTAGGAGATACTGATGCGCTGTTAGTCGATTTGAATTCATTGCTCGCTGAGCGTCCGGAAAGTGCTGAGCTGCTTCGCTGGCGTTTGTCTTTACAAATGGAGTCAGAAGAATACAAAGAAGCACAACAAGACATTCGGAAATTATTGTCGATTCAAGACGATCCGGATTTAAAAGGATACCTGGGCCTAACCTATTATTATTTAGAAAATCCAGATAGCGCTCTTATTATTTTTGACCAGATTATTGAGCAGTATCCATCGAACATTCAAACCTATTTATATGCAGGATCGATTCTTCTGGAAGAAGAAGCCTACGATGCATCACTTAACTACATTAACAAAGGTCTGAAGCTTGAACCCGCTAACGCAACATTACTATATTATAAAGGTGCCGCACTGGTAGAGAAGGAAGATTTTGCGGAAGGCTGCCGCTGTCTTGATAAAGCCTTTACCAATGGGATAGATGACGCAGGAGGTTATCTGCAAGACTACTGCTACGGTGAGGCGAATTAGTTAATTGTTATCGGTTAATTGTTAATCGTCTTTTATTAATTAAACTTGTTCAAGTCTTTCAGGCTTGCAACGTCTTTCAAGAGTTCACAACTTGAAACATTGAACCTGAAACCTCGAACCATTAACAATTAACTTCTTGACTTCCATCCAGCAACTTCAAAAAACCGCAGAGCTTCTAAAACTTGAACGTGAGGCTGATCTGGATTATTATCGTCAGAAAGTTTTATTGCGATCATTAAGTCAACGTACACAGGAAGGAACTACATGGTATCCCGTTAAACTCAAGCGCGATTACATCGGTACAGGCGAACGGCTTTTAATAGAGATTGAACGCACTACACATCTTGAACAACCGCATGCTTTCCAAAGCGGAAAATCAGTAAGTGTCTTTTCAAATGGCGCGGGCAAACCCGAGCGCGATCACATCAATGGTGTTGTTAATTACGTTCGTGATAATGTAATGGTTATTACATTGAATGGTGAAGATCTACCCGAGTGGATTGCGAATGGTTTGCTCGGTGTTGATGTGATGTTCGATGAGATGAGTTATCGCGAGATGGAATTTGCGTTGAAAGAGTTAATGAAAGCTGACGGCAATCGTGTTGCCATGCTTCGTGAGATTCTATTGGGTGAAGAAAAAAGTAAAAAGAGAGAAGTTAGTGCTGAGGAAAAAACAAACCGAGGAAATACTTCTTTCCTAAATGAAAGTCAGCAGAACGCATTGGATAAAATTCTGTGCACAGAAGATGTAGGATTTATTCATGGTCCTCCCGGGACCGGAAAAACCACAACCATTGTGCAAGCTATTGTACAGGTGGTTAAGGAAGAACAACAAGTACTAGTATGTGCTCCTAGTAATGCAGCAGTCGATTTACTTGCTGATAAACTAAGTGAACAAGGTTTAAATGTATTACGCATTGGTCACCCAGCACGAGTTACAGAGCAATCACTTAGCAAGACTTTAGATGCGCGAATTGCTGATCACAGTCAGTACAATGAACTTCGCGCACTCCGAAAAAAGATGGAGCAGGTTAAAAGCCAGGCGTACAAGTTTAAGCGCAACTTTGGATATGATGAAAGGCAACAACGAAAGCAATTGGTACAGGAATCAAAAGCACTAAAAGCAGATGCAGATTTATTAGAGTTTTATATTGTAACTGATCTATTGAACAAAACACAAGTCATCTGTTCCACATTGGTTGGTTCATCACATCCTGTGTTGCGAGGAAAAAGATTTAAGACTGCCTTTATAGATGAAGCGGCTCAAGCACTGGAGCCCGCTTCATGGATTCCAATTCTTCGTTCTCAGAGAATCATTTTCGCAGGCGATCATCAACAACTCCCTCCTACCATCAAATCGAATGAAGCTGCTCGTTCTGGTTTAGACAAAACACTTTTTGAAAAAGGGATAGTTAAGCAACCGCAGGTGTCATCTATGTTACAAGTGCAATACCGCATGCACGAAGACATCATGAAGTTTTCTTCAGCCTATTTTTACAAAGACGAATTAGTTGCACATGAATCTGTAAAAGCAAGTCTTCTTCAACCCAATGAAGTTCCTGTTGAATTTATTGATACAGCGGGATGTGGTTATAACGAAGAGCAAGATCCAGAAACATTAAGCCGGTTGAATGAAGAAGAGGCAAAACTCTTGATCAATCAGGTAGAAGCGTTAGTGGAAAGCATTGGTAGTGAAGAATGGATTGACAAGAACATTACCATTGGTATTATAACACCTTATCGTGCACAAGTAGATTACCTTCACAAATTAGCTGAAGCATCATCTGTATTTGAACCTCTACATCGATTGATTACCATTAATACTGTAGATGCCTTTCAAGGACAAGAGCGCGATGTTATCGCTATCAGCTTTGTCCGCAGCAATGAGAAAAGTGAAGTTGGGTTCTTGGGAGACATTAGAAGAACAAACGTAGCAATGACACGCGCGCGGAAGAAACTCCTCATGATTGGCGATAGTGCTACCTTGGGATCACATACCTTTTATAGTGACCTATTGGATTACGTCCAACAAAAAGGCTTCTACAAAAGCGCCTTCGAAATAGTCAGCTAAGTATACCTTCGTGTCTCCTTTGCGGCTTCGTGTCTTAGTGGCGAGAAGAAAATTCCTCTGATCTGTAAGCGTGAATTATATTTTCCTTACTTTTCATATTGTTGTAATCCATGAGAACATTTCTTCAAGAAGTAGCCGATACCATTGTAAAAGATTATCCCGATTGGGAAAATCTTACGGTTGTATTTCCTAATCAGAGAGCAGCTTTATACTTCCGAAAAGCTCTTACTGAAAATTTATCTATTCCGCGTTGGGCACCAAACATTCTAAGCATTGAAGAGTTTATTGCCTCATTTTCAGAACTCAAAGTAATCGATAAAATTTCTCTCATCGCTTTACTATTTAATGCCTTTAAAAAAGTCACTCATTCTGAAGAAAGTTTTGATCATTTTTACTTCTGGGGGGAAATGCTTCTTCGTGATTTTGATGAGCTGGATAAATACATGGTGAATGCAGAAGGATTATTCCGCGACCTCAGCAATCAAAAAGAACTGGATGACTATTTTGATTATCTAACAGAAGAACAAAAGAAATTTCTTCAGGACTTTTGGCAAACCGTTTCATTCAGTGATTCCGATAGCAAAAAGAGTTTTCTAAAGCTCTGGCAGAATTTACTTGGTGTTTATCAAGAATTCAAATCCAACCTCTTACAAGATAAAAAAGGATATGCCGGAATGATCCAGCGAGAGGTAGCTGAATCTTTTCAAGGAACATCCAACAGAACAAACCATGCTGTTGTATTTGCTGGATTCAATGCCCTCACCACTGCAGAAGAAAAAATCATCACCTGGTTTGTTCAATATCAAAATGCAAAAGTATTTTGGGATGAAGATCAATTCTATATCAAAGAAGACCACAGAGAAGCCGGAGCCTTCTTTCGCGAGTATCGCAAACAAACGGTTTTAGGAAAAACATTTCAGGAAACAGCTCCATCTCTACTCGGTCAGTCGAAAGAAATTAATATTCTGGGTGTACCGCAGCGCGCAGGTCAACCTAAACTTCTGTCACAACAACTCGAAGAATTAATCGCTTCAAGGAAAAACGGACAATCAACAGAAATCGAGCGTACTGTTATTGTTCTTCCGGATGAAAGCTTACTGTTACCTGTGCTGTATGCACTTCCTCCTGCACTACGTGCCATCAATGTTACCATGGGATATCCATTGGTTAACACACCTTATTATTCTCTCATTGATTTTCTTTTTGAACTTCATCTCCATAAACGCAAAGAAGAATTCTACCATCGCTACGTATTGGCAGTGCTTCGCCATCCATACCTCAAAGCGAGATTAGGTGATCGAGGTTTATCATGGATTGAGGAGATATTAAAAAATAATCAGGTAAACATTGCACCCACATTCTTCAAAAGCAATATATCTGCAAATGCTAATTCAGAGGTTGATCAAATCATACAATCGATCTTTATAGCGATTGAGGCAAAGGATTTTTTAAAGTATGTATTGACCATCATTCAAGAACTTGCTACGTCAGATGAGGCCGATGGCTTCATGGAAAAAGAATTTGCATTTCACTTTCATCGCGTGTTATCACGTGTGGATGAATTGAATGTAAGCGAACCGATGGAACTGCGCATGCAGCAACGAATGTTCCGACAGATCATTCGCGCTGAGAAAGTTCCATTTACAGGTGAACCACTAGAGGGTTTGCAAATTATGGGTGTACTCGAAACCCGTAATCTTGATTTTGATCATGTAATTGTTCTTTCACTCAATGAAGGCTTATGGCCTGCTGCACCAAGACAAGGTTCGTACATTCCACACACGATAAGGCGAGCATACAAACTTCCAACATCAGAACATCAGGATGCGATGTATGCGTACCTCTTTTATCGTTTGATACAACGTGCTGAAAAAGTTGATCTATATTATAACACTGAACCTGATAAATTGGGTACAGGAGAAATGAGTCGATACCTCTACCAACTCATTTATGAAACAGGTTGGAAACACGAGAGAAAGATTTTGTACAATCCAGTGCAAGTAAATCAGGTAGAGCCCATCACTATTGAAAAGAAACCCGATGTGCTTCAAAAACTTGAACGATATTTTGGCAAAGCACTTACACCTTCAACTCTTAATACCTATATCGAATGTCGATTGAAATTCTATTTCAGGCATTTAGTTGAATTAAAAGAACCAGAAGAAGTTGAGGAAGAAGCTGATGCCCGCATCTTCGGAAATATATTTCATAAAGTAATGGAGCTTTTCTACATTGATCTTAAATCACCATCAGGTGAATGGTCAGTACATGAAGAACATTTTACAAACCTCGATACAAAACTAGAGCATTATATAGAACGTGCTTTTCGTGAACATTTTCATTTGGCGGATCAAAAGAAAATGAATTACAATGGTCTTCAACTTGTCGTGAAAGAGATGGTGAAGAAATTGGCTATTCATGTTTTAGCGAAAGATAAAAAGCACGCTCCCTTCAACATTGAATTCCTGGAGGTCAATAATTTCAATACTAATGTCCGTGTTTCACAACGCGGTAAAAAACTGAACATCGTTTTAGGTGGAAAGATTGACCGGGCAGATCGAAAAGAAAATACCATTCGTATTTTAGATTACAAGACAGGGGGAGATCTAAATATGTTTACAAGTATTGAATCGCTATTCGATCGCAATAACGAAAAGCGAAATAAAGCAGTCTTTCAAGCTTTGCTCTATGCGCTGGTTTATGTAAAAAGAAATCAAAGTTTATTTTCATCTTCCTCAAACACAAAACTTCAACCTGGTCTTATCAATCGAAAAGATATTTTCAAAAGTGATTTTAAATACGGTCTTTACCTAAACAAACAACGTTTGGAAGATGTGACCGATTTGCTTCCTGAATTTGAAATGCATCTCAATACATTATTGCAAGAACTCTTCAATCCTGATCAACCTTTCGATCAGACAACAATTTTAAAAACGTGTTCATATTGTTCCTATAAAGAAATTTGCGGAAGGTAAATCCAATCTCCTCGTAAACTTAGTGACTTGGTGTCTTTGTGGTGAATGTATTTTTGCCACAAAGACACCAAGTCATTAAGTAGACTCTAAGAATACGAATTAACTAAACCTAATGTATTTGTTCCGCCAGGACTGCTAGTCCTTCCTGAAAGGAATGCGGATCATAGCCAAGTTCTTTGCGCGCTTTATCAATAATGAATCCCGTCTTTGGTGGGCGTTGTGCAGGTTGTTTGAATTGCGTTGAGTCAGTTGCTTTGATTAACGATTTATCCAACTTAAAAAAGTTCGCTGTGGCAATAGCTATGTCATACGGACTAAGAAAATCCTTTCCGGAAATATGATAAATGCCCGTTGCTTTAGTTTTCGCTGCAAGGTAACAACCCATTGCCAGATCCTCAGCAAGTGTTGGTGTTCTCCACTGATCGTTCACCACCTGAATAGTTTTCCCTTGCTCTACACTATTTTTTACCCACAACACAATATTCGAGCGGCTCATATCTTCTGTGATTCCATAAACTAAAACCGTTCGCAGGATTGACCAGCTAATTGAACTCTTGATGAGAAGTTCTTCTGCAGCCAGTTTACTTTGTCCATAATAATTGACAGGATTTGGTTTCGCTGTTTCATCTAACGGTCCATACGTTCCATCAAATATAAAATCTGTTGATACATGTACCAGATGTACGCCATTCCTTGCACACGCATCAATTAGGTTTTCAACGGAAGTTACATTTGCTTTCCAGCATTGATCATGTTCAACTTCACACTGATCAACTTGAGTCATTGCCGCAGTGTTGATAATTACATCTGGTTTTGTTTCAGCAATCACCCGATTCACCTGTAATAGATCACTGATGTCCAATGGCTGAAATGTTCCATGTGTAATAGGCAAAACTGATTTACTTCTCGCTGTCGCGATAAACGAAATTGATTTTTCGTTTTGCAAAAGGTTCGTAAGCTTTTGACCTAGCAAACCATTTGATCCGGTGACGAGAATTTTCATTTGATCTATTAACGCGTTCGATTATTTATTTTCGGGAAACTGATATCCGTAAAGCTTCTCTATTTTCTTTCGTGACAATTCCTCCACCGTTACGGTCATTCGAATATCTTCTGATGGACGATGGGCTTGGTCTCCTGGCTGAGCTGCAATTTTATCAATGACATCAAGGCCTTTGATTACTTTTCCGAAAACGGTGTACTCACCATCAAGTCCTGGTGTACCACCAACCGTTGAGTATGCTTTGACTTTCTCTGGAGAAATTTCTCTGTCGGTTTTTATACCAGTCTCTTTTTCAACTCGTGGTTTCAATTTCATGATCAGACTTTGAAATGCCTTCACATCATTTGATTGATACACTACAATCACCGAATCATAGGTTGCCTTATTCGCTGGGTTTTGGAAATATTGTCCCATGGCTTGATCCAATTTCATCTGATCAGTCTTCAGCTCATCTTCATTTGCTGTTACCCCTTGAACAATATAGAATTGTGATCCACTGCTAGCCTTCGATGGATTTTGCTGATCCCCTAAACGCGCTCCCGCTAATGCACCTTTCTCATGAAAATATTTAGGATTGATTTCGGCAGGTATTGTATAACCTGGTCCCCCATTACCTAAACGTTGTCCAGGTTGTGCTTTCTTCGATTCAGGATCACCTCCTTGAATCATGAAGCCTTGCATAACGCGGTGAAAAAGTAAACTATCAAAGTAGTGTTCCTTGGCAAGCTTGATAAAGTTCTCTTTGTGCTTTGGTGTTTCATCATACAGAATGGCGACCATATCACCATATTTGGTCTTGATAGTAACAACGTAATCCTTTTTCTGTGCGCAGCTCGTCATGATTACCGCACAAATAGAAAGCAATGAAATAATACCGACTCTTTTCATAAGTTAACTTTTTATATAATCTGTTATAGTTGTTTTCTGATTTCACTTAGAATTTCTGTGCCGCCTTTACGAAGAACTTCATTCGCTACAGATTCTCCTAATTCCTTTGCTCCTTCTGGTGTGGCCGATTGTTTTACTTTCACAACCTGTTGCCCATCTAATGAAATAATTCCTGCCTTTAATGTAATGAGTTCGCCATCATAATAAGCATAACCAAATGATGGTATGCTGCAGCCCCCATGCAATGCCTTTAGGAAAGCACGTTCTGCGCGAATACAATTTTCGGTAACAGGATGATTAACCCAACGTTGAATAATTTCCTTTTTATCGAAAGCTAGTTTCTTGTGACATTCAACCGCCACACTTCCCTGACCAACAGGCGGAACAAAATAACTGGTTTCAATTTTTTCAGCAATTAAATCATGATATCCCATGCGATGGACACCAGCATATGCCAATAACAACGCATCACATTCACCCGCCTGAAGCTTACCAATTCGTGTTTGCAAATTCCCACGAATGGATACTGCTTCAATCTGTGGATAGAAATGTTTGAGGAAAGCGACTCTTCGTGTTGAGGATGTTCCTATTTTAATTTTATCGTGTGTGAGATCAATGTTTTTTAATGAACTTACTATTACATCATTTACTACTTCGCGTTCCGTGAATGCAATGAGCTCCAGTTCTTCTGGTAATTCTGACGAAAGATCTTTTGCACTGTGTACTGCAATATCAATTGACCCGTCCAAAAGTTTGGCTTCTATCTCGTCCGTAAAAACTCCTTTACTTCCAATTTTTGAAATAGTAACATCCAACATCTTATCACCTTTCGTTTCGATAGTAACTATTTCGGTTGTGTAACCGGATGGTTTAATCATCTTGGCAACATATTCCGCCTGCCACAAAGCAAGTTTACTTCCGCGTGTTCCGATTCGAATGACTTTGTTCATGGCCGTTGGTTTAGAAGTTTAATTCACCTGTACTGAATAGAATGTAATTAAGGGTTTATTGTTTTTGAAATTTTTAAAGACATGTCCAGGAAAATCATTTTTGCACTTCCATTTCGCTCGAGATGGTAATGCGCCTCATTTAAAAGCTGAAATGATTTTTCAATTTTCTCGATAGTAAATTGTTTACTGAATCGTTCAATAAAAGTCAACTCTTCGCCCTGTGAACGATTCATCTTATTCGCTCCTGAAACCTGGAGCAATACTTCCCTCATCGCATTGATACTATAGGTAATCATGTTTCGCTGACTCAACTTATCGAGACCATGAAATTCTTCGGCCATAGAAACCAGTGCTCCGTATTTCTTGCTGAAGCAGGTGCGCATCCAATCCATAAAGCGTTGAGCATTGTCTCCTTCTTCGCTTTCAATAAGTTGAATTGCCAGGTTTAAATTTCCTTCTGAGAGTCTTCCGATGCGGTTGGCTTTGCTTTTCTCTACGCTATACTTTTCTACTAAACAAGATTCGATTTCCTCATCATACAACAAAGGAACCGTTACAATCTGTGTGCGCGAAATAATGGTAGGCAATAATCGATCTACTGCATTTGTTACTAAAATGAAATAGGTATGCGGTGGTGGTTCTTCTAAGATTTTTAAAATACCATTGGCAGCTGATGGATGCATCAACTCAGGTTGCCAAACAATCATCACTTTATACGGACTCTCAAACGGTTTAAGCGAAAGTGTTTTAATAATCTCTCTGCTTTCCTCACGGGATATTAAAGCTTGCTTGTCTTCACCACCATAATAGTTCGTCCAATCATCTAAGTTTCCAAAAGGTTGTTCAAGAAGAAAGGCGCGCCATGCTTTTGTAATGTCTGCTTTGAAACGATCTTCATCCTTATCGTTCTTTACGTTACTGAGGGGAAAAACAAAATGAGTATCGGGGTGGATGAACTTTAAATTTTTTGAACAGGCTGAACATATCCCACAAGCATCTTCGCCTTTGTTCTGACAATGTAAGTATGTAGCATACGCCAATGCCATAGGCAAATTCAATGCACCTTCAGCTCCAACAAAAAGTTGAGCATGTGCAATGTGATTACCCCTCACGGCATCGGTGAGGAGCTTTTTTGTTTCATGTAAACCGGGTATGCTGGAAAACTTCAAGTCACAATTCGTTTATATCTCTTAATTTTTTTCGATTTCAAAAATCTACCTATCATTTCATTTCTCCCAAACTCTACTCTTCTTCGTCAATTCAAAAACGGTAGTCATAATGTTTTTCTCTACATCATTAAATTTAATATCCCTTCTTGCTAAAACGCGAGTTGCCGTTTCCAATGCCTTATCTAATTTATGCGTAATTAATCCACCAGAACCTCCCCATGCAAAAGAAGGAACATAGTTGCGTGGAAAACCTTCACCAAAAATATTAGAACAGACATCCACAACAGTGCCCGTATTGAACATCACATTGATGCTGCATTTGCTGTGATCACCCATCAACAATCCGCAAAATTGTAAACCTGTGCTTTCAAAACTTTCGGATTGATGACTCCATAGTTTTACGAAATCATAATTATTTTTAAGATTAGAGGTATTGGTATCGGCACCGAGATTGCACCACTCACCTATCACGGAGTTGCCCAGGTATCCATCATGCGCTTTGTTACTGTAACCAAAGATCACAGAGTTGCTTACCTCTCCACCAATTTTCGAATACGGCCCCACCGAAACATCACCCCGAACTTTCGCACCCATGTTTACATGTGAGCCTTCACACAAAGCAAAGGCCCCGCGAATAATAGCACCTTCCTGAACAATACTATTTTTACCAAGATAGATCGGTCCTGTTTCAGCATTCAATAATGCAGCACGGACATAAACTCCTTCTTCAACAAAAATATTTTCAGGATTATAGGTAATGGTGTGTTTGTCTGTAATGGGTGCAGATGTTCTTCCTGCTGTAATGAGTATGAAATCAATTCGAAGTTGTGCAGCATTCTCCCGAAATATTTTCCATGACTTATCAATAACCGTGATGTCACCAGGATAATCAATAGTATTTGTGCTATTCATCTCTGCTCCCGGATTACGGGTTGCAACGAGTATGTTTCCTTGTACTAAAAAATACCCTTCCGGTAGTGCCTTCAGGGTATCAACTAATTTTTGATCAGGACAAACAGCTCCGTTAATGAGCAAGTTGTCAGTAGTTTGAACGAGCTTGAATTTCTGTTGTAAATAAGATTCTGTTCGAAAGGAAGTCGGAGCAGCTAACCACTTTTCCCACTTCTCTGCAATCGTCAAGATACCAACACGAATGGCGCCAACCGGGCGAGTAAATGTAAAAGGTAACAGATCGATGCGAATGGCGGGGTCGTCAAAAAGAATAACGTTCATCCGTCAAAAATAAACGCAGATTGGTAATGATTACGGTATTGCGTGAATTAATTATTGAGCCACAGATTCACAGATTAATGCCTAATACTTTAATGTCAAATCAGTGAATTTGTGGCCAAAAATCAGATCACAAAAAAAAGCCCTCGTTTCCGAAGGCTTCTCTCTCTCTCAATCAATTAAAAAGAAGAAGTATTAAGCTTTCTTCTGATATTTATTTTTGAATTTCTCAACACGGCCAGCTGTATCTACGAACAACTTCTTGCCTGTGAAGAAAGGATGTGAAGCAGAACTTACTTCGACCTTAATAACTGGATATTCCTTACCGTCTTCCCACTTAATGGTCTCTTTAGTACCATGAGTAGAACGTGAAATAAACTTATGATCACTTGAGGTATCCCAGAAAACCACCTCTCTATATTCTGGATGAATGCCGTTTTTCATATCAATTCCTATGTTTTTACTTTAAAGGACTGCAAAGATAAAGCGCCTAAACAGATAAACAAGCCCTGGATTCCGTAATTTTTAAGGAATTCCTCCTATCTGATTCAAAAACCGTATTTTGGCCGAAAATCCAGCAGAATGAACATTCGATCATTTGCCCTCAGCTTATTCTTTTTAATAGGAATCACTACCCTGGCACAAGCGCAAAGCAGTTATGCTCCACTAAATGAAGATTATTACCATTGGGTAGATCGTTATGAAATCAAGTCGGGTAGGATTAGGCCAGAGGTTTTTACTGCCATTAAGCCCTATAAGCGGTCGGCCATTGTCGCCTTTGTAGATTCTCTCCATCAGAGCGAAACCAATGTTTTTACCTCTAAAAAGGATGAGTTCAATTATAACTATTTGCATAACGACAACTGGGAATGGTCTCGTGCCGAAACGAGTGATGCAAAGAAGCCTTTTTTAAAGCACTTCTATCGCAAAAAATCAGACCTATATCATGTGGATGTAGATGCGTTTGATCTACATATCAATCCTGTAATCTATTTTGGTTTGGGGAAAGATTCGAGAAATGATGATCTGATGTTCATCAATACTCGGGGTGTCGAATTGCGCGGAATGGTTGACAAGAAGGTTGGATTCTATACCTACCTAACCGATAACCAGGTAATTGTACCATTCTATGTTTGGGATCAGATGTCGTTGAACCCGGTTGTTCCGCACGAGGGTTTTTGGAAGAGTTATAAAAACAAAAATGCAGCAGTAGATTTCCTTCAGGCAAGAGGGTACATTACCTTCGATCCGACAAAACATATCAACATTCAATTCGGACACGATCGGTTCTCAATCGGAAACGGATATCGCTCGTTTATTTTCTCCGACTATGCACCACCCTCTTTATTTATAAAAGCCAATGTGCAGGTATGGAAATTTAATTACCTCTTTTTCATCAATCGCATGACAGCCAATGCGCCCGGTTCGATAGGTGGAACAAAAGCCACATCAACTAAATTTCCTGAAAAGTTTGTGGCCTTTCATCATCTCAGCATGAACATCGGGAAGAAGCTAAACATTGGATTATTTGAATCCATTATTTTTTCTCCTAAAGACACGCTCAATGATGGATCATTTGAATGGTCATATCTAAACCCCATCATTTTTTATCGGGCTATCGAACAACAAAATGGCAGTAGTGATAATGCCATTGTAGGGATGGATTTTAAATGGAATCTTGTCAAAAAACTTTCACTCTACGGGCAGTTTGTATTAGATGAATTTAAGATTGATGAAATCCGTGCTGGCAACGGTTGGTGGGCCAACAAATATGCTATTCAGGCTGGGGCAAAATATATTGATGCGTTTGGCGTCTCTAACCTCGACTTACAGGGAGAATTCAATTTGGCACGACCTTTTACCTTTTCGCATAACACACAGTATGGAAGTTATACCAGTTATAATCAGCCCATCGGACATCCGCTTGGAGCAAACTTTACAGAACTTGTCGGTATTCTTCGCTACCAACCACTGCCACGTTTAAACCTTGTCGGGAAATTAACGCTAACAAAAATAGGTCGCGATTCGACATCCACTAGTATGAACTACGGAAGCAATCTCTTGAGAGATAATAGTAAAGACAGAAATGAGTATGGCAATACCATCGGTCAGGGTTACAGTAACGACATCGTGTTTGCAAGCTTAACCGCATCATGGCAGGTGATGCATAATCTTTTTGTTGATGCAAATCTTGTAGTGCGTCAAAGCAATTGCGCGCTTCCTATCTATAACTCAAATACAACTATAACTTCCTTAGCTTTGCGCTGGAACATTGCCAGGCGGCTTTATGAATTTTAATTTCTTTATATAATCAATGAAAGTATTCTTTCGTATCCTCGAGTATTCCAATAACCTGATTCTAAAACTCGTACAGTTTTTTATATTCTCTGTTCTTGGTACTGTTTTTGGCCTCATCACATTTGCTGTTACCATGCCGTTGCTTGAGGCTTTATTTGACAAAGCCAAAATCACTTCCATTTCTCCTTTACCTTCATTTGAAATTTCCACAAAATATGCCATTAG
>JBDTTT010000042.1:0-41547 GCA_039930485.1 Chryseolinea sp. | reverse complement strand
GTGTATATAATGGTGATGTTTATGTGGCAGGATGGGATTATGTAGATAACCAACAAGTAGCTGTTCTATGGAAAAACGGTGTCGCCACAACCCTTACTAATAATGGATTTGCAAACTATGTTATGGTGAAGTAAGCGATTACCATTCTTAATGTTCCCACCCTAGCGCAAGGGTCTCCCTTGTGCTCTTGCATAAAATAAGCGTCCCGCTTATCTCCATATTTCAGTTGTCACAACCATGA
This sequence comes from Chryseolinea sp., assembly GCA_039930485.1. Lineage (GTDB taxonomy): Bacteria > Bacteroidota > Bacteroidia > Cytophagales > Cyclobacteriaceae > Chryseolinea. The sequence goes on along the minus strand of JBDTTT010000042.1, from coordinate 41,306 downwards.
GTAGAAAATACAAAATCAGTGATCAGGAAAATTATACTTTGTCACGTTTACTGGTGTGCGAGATTACGCAGGGGTTGCTAAAGGATATATTGAATTACTTTATATTTAATGTACGTACGTCAGCGGGACGCTGGAAAAAGGGTAGGTACAAGCGAGACGCTTGCACCAGTACGGGTACGCATGGATCGCTAAAGGATATATTGAGTTAGTTTATATTTAATGCGCGTACGTTCAGGACGCTGGAAAAGGTGCCAGTACGGTAGGACTTCAATACCCGGCCATCTTAAGGAGGCTGTGGAGCCCACATTCCATGACCTACTTTAATTGAGGAACTGTGCTAACTTAATTCAACTGATTACTATACAATCGATCTTTTGAAAAATATTTTAAAAGTTGTTCCGAAGTTTACTTCACTTTCTACTTCTATTATTCCTCCTAATGCTACTACTTGTGTTTTCACAAGATATAGGCCCATGCCTTTGCCTTCTACATGGTTATGGAAGCGGTTGTACATAGTGAATAATTTTTCCCTATACAAAGACAAATCTATTCCCAACCCATTATCGCATACAGTCAAACAAATGTAACGATCAATTATCTCCGAACTAATCTGAATTACCAGACGCCTGTCAGGATGGCGATATTTAATTGCGTTACTGAGGAGATTGATAAGAATACTGTCCAAATAAGGTTTGACCGTGTGAATAGTCGGAGCTCTTGAAAAGTCTTCATTAATCGATGCGTCCGTTTCAAATATCTTGTTTGCCATATCCATTCTTATCAATCTCAATTCCTGTTCGAGATTTACATCAGTAAGAATCGAAATATTATCTTTTCTTAAAACCAAAATAGTATTCAAATCTTTTACAACTGTGTCTAATTCATTTGTTGTAGAAATTAATTTACTCATTATCGTCTTTTCTTCCTCAGGGTTGTTGCTCACATACCCCAGAATATTACCAAGCCCTAAAATACGGGCAACAGGCCCTCGAAGATTATGAGCTGAAATAAACGCAAATTGCTCAAGCTGTTGATTATATTCTACCAAATCTTTAGTCCTGTCCTTTACTTCTTCTTCTAATGACATATTCCTTTGAATAATTTCATTATTCTGCTTTTCGATAATTTCCCGTTGATTAAAGAGTTCATTGTTCTGAGTTTGAATTTCTTCATCTCGATCAACGAGTTCCTGATTTATATGTTGAAGTTCAGCGGTCCGATTAGCGACAAGAATTTCCAGTTTCTTGTTTTGCTGCTTAATAGCGTTAACTCTTATTTTATAATAAGTAATAGCCATCCCTACAATTAAAAGACCTGCCATTATTTTGAACCACCATGTTTTCCAAAAAGGAGGTAAAATATGAATAATCAAGGACGCCCCTGATTCATTCCAAAGGTCATCGTTATTGCATGCCTTAACTCTAAATGTATACGTTGCCGCATCCAGGTTAGTGAATGTAGCGGAACGTTGATTTCCCACATAGTTCCAATCATTTTCAAAGCCCTCCAATTTATAGGCATATCTATTTTTGTTACTTGATGAAAAGTTAAGAGCAGCAAATTCGAAACTAAAAACATTATAATGGTATGGCAGATATATCTCTTTAGTTTCACTAATCTGACTTTTAAGCAATGAGTCTTTTTCTCCAATGGTTACGGATTTATTAAAAATCTTGAAATCAGTGATATAAACAGGCGGGGCATGCGGATTCTGCTGGATATTGTCAGGATCAAAAACATTTACTCCCTTACCTCCGAAGAAAAATAAACCGTCCTTGTTTTTGAAACACGCATTAGGTTTGAATTCATTGCTGAGCAAGCCATCACTTACATCATAATTTTGAATCGTCTTGTTGTCCGGATTGAATTTAGATATTCCTTGAGTGGTGCTAAGCCAGAGATTCTCTTCGTTGTCTTCTAAAATTCCATTTACAATGTTATTGGGTAATCCGTCTTTAGTGGTAAAGCGCTTGATGAATTTTTTATTGACAATCAGTTCCAACCCTGTCGTGGTTCCAACCCAGAGTCTCTTTTTTTTATCTTCCAAAAAACAATTTACGATTTCGCTAGTTTTGATTTCTTTCTTATTTTTTCTTGAATCAAAACGGATGGTTTTTCTGTTCTTTATATCAAATAAATTGAGTTCTTCGATAGTGCCCAACCATACGTTGCCGTTACTATCTTCATAAATGCTTCTGATATAATTATTTGCTCCATTTCCACTTTCTTTATAGTTCTCAAAAATTCCGTTTTTTTCATCTGTCAGAATATTTAACCCTTTATAACTGGCTACCAATAATTCCTTTGTTTTAGAATATTCCCAGATAGAATATACATTAGGATCAGAAAGACTCTTTACGTTTTTCTCGTTAGGTAAATAACTAACAAAACGATCCGTTTTTTCATCATATCTGTTGAGACCACCTGCCCATGTTCCAAACCATATTCGGTTTTGACCATCCTCATAGATAGACAATATTGGATTACTGCTGATGCTTCCTTTTTGCTTAGGTTCATGCTTGTAATATTTCACTATATCCCTATCCTTACGTACGATACCACCTTCCGTACCAATCCAAATCCTTTCTTTATGATCTTGATAAATGGCGTTTACTACATCATTTTCGAGGACGATATCGAGTTGAGAAAATTTGTTTTGCAATTTGTCTATTACGCACAATCCCTTTGAAAAAGTACCTATCCAGATTCTGTTCTGATGATCACAATAAACAGACCACACAGAATTATCACTCAGTGAATACGGATCATTTTTGTCAAATAAAAAATTCGTGAACTGATTGGTGGTAGTATCCATCCTGCTTAGTCCTCCGTTTTGTGTCGTCAGAAATAAGTGGCTATTAGCCCAAGCTATTTGTCTAATAGGATTGACAAGGAGACTTCCAGGAGTGGAAGGATTTGCCGTGAAATTGGTAAATCTTTCACTTCTAATTTCAAATTTACTTAGTCCCTCCTCTGACGCAATCCAGAGGTGGCCTTTGGTGTCTTTAAGAATTTGGTGGATATCAAAACAGGCTGGGCTTTCTGAATTTTTAGGGTCATGCAGATATCGTTTAACAGTATTGGTCTTTTTGTTCCATTTCAAAAATCCTCCCCGCTTTACCCCTATCCAAAATTCATCTTCTGATTCTCTTAAAAGCGATTCAATTGGTTCTCTTGATGGGAATAAAATAAAACTTTTCCATTTCCCAGTGCTTCGATCCAGCTGCGCTACAAAAGCGTCAAGATATCTGGTGCCTGTTATCCAGACATTCTTATTGTCATCTTCAGTGATTTGAACAATTTGGGCATTCGTTGAGAACTCACTGATCCTGATAAACCTGTCGAGTTTATTATCATAATATTGTAAACCACCACTGCGTGTGCTTACCCAAATTTTTTTCTGGCTGTCCTCAAAAATGCAGTTAATTGCATTTGTTACTAAGCTGCAGGTATCATCAGGATTGTTGCGGTAGACTTTGAAGTTATATCCATCAAACTTATTCAACCCGTCTTGTGTACCAAACCAGAGGAATCCCTTTGAATCCTGAAGTATATAAGTAACATTGGAATTGGAAAGCCCAGAACCCACTTCAATTCTTGAAAACTTTACTTTCTCAACAGAGGTCTGGGCTAAGATGACTTTACAAGAAAGGCAAACAAGCAAGTGCGCTATGTAATGAAAGTATTTAAGCCTCATAACATATATTATATAGTACTGCTATGCTTAGAAAAAGTTTCTTTATTAAAGATATTAGAAATTTCTGTATCAGAAAGACCTGTTCCTGTATCTCTGACAGAAACAATAACTAACTCACTAGCGCAAGGGTCTCCCTTGTGCTCTTACATAAGATAAGCGTCCCGCTTGTGCTCGTATTTAATGCGCATACAGCAGCGTGACGCTGCAAAACTGTAGGTACAAGCGAGACGCTTGCACCAGTTCCGAGGATGTCTTCACTTCACTAGCGCAAGGGTCTCCCTTGTGCTCTTGCATAGAATAAGCGTCACGCTTATCTTCACATATCAGTTGTCACAATCATGAGTAGAAAATACAAAATCAGGGATCAGGAAAAATTATACTTTGTCACTTTTACCGTTATCGACTGGATTGATGTCTTCATCCGGGATGAGTATCGAACTATTCTGATGGATAGTATCCGATATTGCCAACAAAACAAGGGACTTGAAGTGTATTCCTACTGCATCATGACCAGTCATGTTCATTTAATTATTGCAACAGAAGGCATTCATAAATTAGAAGACATCATCCGTGATGTAAAAAGCTTTACATCACGTCATATCAGAAAAGCGTTGGAGAATATGAATCACGTTCATGAAAGTAGAGAGTGGATGTTAAAGCGCATGTATTACGCTGGCCAACGCAATGGTAACAATAATGATTTTCAATTCTGGCAGCAGCATAGTCACCCCATTGAACTGAGCACAACTGAAATGATAGAACAGCGATTGGAATACATTCACCTTAATCCAGTAGCATCTGGCTTTGTGGATTTACCAGAAGCATGGCTTTATAGTAGCGCGCGAGATTACGCAGGGATTGCTAAAGGGCATATTGAATTAATTTATATTTAACTAGCGCAAGGGTCTCCCTTGCGCTCTTACATAGAATAAGTGTCCCGCTTATCTTCCTCTTTCAGTTATCACATCGCTAAAGGCTATATTGAATTCATTTTATTTAATGGGCTTACGGCAGCGTGACGCTGGAAGATGGTAGGTACAAGCGGGACGCTTGCACCAGTGCAAATCATCCTAGCGCAAGGGTCTCCCTTGTGCTCTTGCATAAAATAAGCGTCCCGCTTATCTTCCTATTTCAGTTGTCATTGCTAAAGGGCATATTGAATTAATTTATATTTAATGCGCGTACGTCAGCGGGACGCTGAAAAAAGGTAGGTACAAGCGAGACGCTTGCACCAGTGCAGTTCAATTAGGAGTTGTACACTGTTATATTTACTCCTCATTTTTAAGGGACATTTAATTTATGATGATGAGAAGAAGTCTTTGCCTCCTGGTCTTTACGATTATGAGCTTTATTTCAAAAGCTCAATTGGCAAGCACTGCGTATGAGCAGGCTTTGAAAACAAAAAAAGCAATGCTTATTTGTATGTATTCTGAAACACCTGGATACATCACTTCTGTGGAAGGAAAATCGCCTGTAGGTGTTCTGCCTGAAATCATGAACGCGTTTGTGAAGCATCAAAAAACAACGAACAATATTGATATTGCTCTTGACTATCAACCGTTCAAAAAAAATACATCCATCACTGAAATATTTTCTGCCGTAACACAATCGAAAGACGGTGTATTTGGATTGGTCTTTATCTTCATGACCGAAGAGCGGAAGCGAACGCTTCACTTTTCTTCTCCCATCTTCGAGTCTCCGTCTTTTTTGTTGACGAAATCAAATGTGCCCACTATAAATTCCAAAAAAGAGGCCACTGAAAAGTGGAAAGACTTTACCGCGTATGCCAATCAGGGAAATTATTACCACGATAAGTTTACGGAGCTAAAGGCAACCGCATTGCCTGATCTCAAAATAGAATTTTTTAAAAGCTACACTCCCAACAACATCACCGAAACGATTGTGAAGGATAAGGCGATGGTGTACGTAGATATCAGCGGACTGCTGTATGCCATGGAGAAAAACGTTCCTTTTAAAAATCACAAGGCATTGCAAATCGCCACACCTTCAGGAATTATTCTTTCGAAGAACAATTCGTGGCAGAAACCCTTTAACCAGTTTTTAGAATCCGGTTTTTTGAAGAGCCCTGAATTCAAAAAGATCATCGCTGATAATCTCGGCCTCCCCACGCTTAGTTTTTTGAAACTTTGATTTTGTAGGGGTCCCGTTATCAACCACACTAGCGCAAGGGTCTCCCTTGTGCTCTTGCCTAAAATAAGCGTCCCGCTTATCGTCATATTTCAGTTGCAACAAGATCAGCAACCTGCAATCTACACTCTACCGGGCTCCTGCCTACCGTATTGCTGCATCAACTCTCCGGAAACGTGCCATGCTTATACTAAGCACGTGCCTATAGAGTGCCTGGCTTCTGCTATGCTTTAGGCTAGCGATGAACATGCTTCAGTCAAGCTTTAGCATGGCGATGGAGATGCGATAAGGATGCGATGAACATGCGATAACCATGCATCTTGTTTAGATGATGTATCATAGTTGTTTAGATGGTGTATCATTGTTGCTTAGATGATGTATCATTGTTGTTGCGATGGCTATCATTGGCAATGAAAGGAATAGCAAGGCACACGCCAGGCACTCTATAGGCACTCTCATCCCACAAGCCCTTGATTACAGAATTGACTTCGGTTTGAGCCGGTATAGACTCACTAGCCATCTACTAGCCAGTTACTAGCCATTTACTAACTATGCAGGAAATTTGGTGACCGTTGCAATGCCGCGAAATATTGTTTGGTATCCCAACTCGGGCGGATATTCTGTGTGCTCTAAGCACATGGTTATTTTGTGGGATTAATGCGGTGTTAAAATGGTTCGATTGAAAAATCGATATTGGTTTTGAAATGTGTTGGAATAAATGGATTTTAGGTATCGGATATATACGAATGTTAGCGGCAAGTTTAGCCAACAGTGTGTATAAACGAAAACAAGAATTGATATGTTGACATACAACGAACTGATAGAACTAAGGAATAAATTGGTCAATGGAGAAATTCAATTAGAACTCGCAAAAACACAATTTTGGGATAATTTCGAAGAAGGGCAACGTTCTTGGCATACAAAAGACTGGAAAGAAAGAAGATCTAAATTTATTAAAGACAAATGTGAAATATGTAGTAGTAAAGATATATTGACGATACAGCATCGTTCTCATCCAAGAAAATTCTCTGAATATAAAACTGAGATAACCAGAGAATATGCAAAAGAATATATCAATTCAAATCCTTTAATTGAAAAATCTGAGTTTACTAATTACATACTAAAAAATTACGATTATCTACCTGTTCCTTTGTGCCCAAATTGTAAGAGTAAAAATCCTAGCGAAAGGGTGAGAAAAACCCCAAAATATCGTTGTGCGGATTGTAAGCACGAATTTGATGAAGCAGTTTATAAATCGGCAAATGAACTCATCTCTATTTTTTTTGAAAATGAAGAAGCATACGAAATCAGAGATAAGTGTTTTGTATCAAGAGATAAATGGAGAAATAAACATAGTTTATCAAACGTTAGGTATTGGCTACAAAGGGATCGCGCAAGGAACAATGACGCTGAAGCAATTGAGAAAGAAGCGTTTTTACAATATCTGAATGATAACATTAAATATCTTTCCTTTGAAGACACAATAACTGCTTGTAGAAAATGTGCCGCTAGCTTTGACTTATACAGAATGGAACTTTGTCCAAAATGTAGTGCTTACTATAAAGGCATCCAATATCCAACTTGTATTCAATGTTTGCCTGGAGATAAGCGTAAAGCAGCATTGGAAACTATCGAATTTGGAAAAGAATGGCGAGAAATGCATGAAAGACTTGGAATAGACTAAGGGAACTTAAGGACAGGCATTGCAATCGGTAGACAGATTGAAAGAACTGAAAATAGAAGAACCATGTTTTCTTAAAATTTAATTCTTGAATCGCTAAATAATTGAAGATGTAACTAAACAAAGATGATATGAATAATCTACTCAATGATTTGTACAATGAAATACTTGGAAAAACATGGAACATTGAATCGGTCATTAACAAATTTGATGCAATGACAAGAACGCTTCGACTACGAGAGAGCAACATGGTTGAAGTTGAACAAATGATGAAAAATACAACACATATTGAACAACTCATTGAGAAAATTGGGCAAAGACTTAGGGAGATTGGAGTGACGCTTAAGTCATTTGACGAATTGGATAGACAAATCGCAACATACTACGAAGAGAACTAACCCATTATTGTAGGCAAACCACGAGCGCTACGTTAGTGGCATTTTAATTTATGGACAACGACAAGTTGATTAAAGAGTATCATGATAGAAATGTTAGGTGGACAAATGAGTCACTTAAACAACTTTCATTTTACAACAATTTGCTATTGACACTGAGTGTCGGCTTTCTAGGGTTCTCATTCAAGTTGGACAATTTTGGTGGATTGCGACTTTCTTACAGCAGCCCAAATTGGTCTTTAACATTTTTGGTCTTTTCTATAATCTTGGTGACTCTGTCTGTAGTGACTGGACTACTTTTGGCATTGAATAGACTTCAAGACGTTAGGTTGACAAGACAGATTAACCAAATTAGACAAAGGATATTAGAGCATTCAGGAGCAAAGCTTGACGACAAGACACCTGACAAGTTTAATTTCTGGAGAAAACTTGGTTTAGCATTTCAAAATTATCCCACTGTAACAATGGAAGAATGTAAAGGATATGAAAGTGCTGATCAAAGCGAGAAAGACAGAATTAAATTCAATTTTAGAGAGTTGAGAAATATTGCTCACAACTTGGGACTAAAAACTTGGCAGCAGACTACCTGGCAAAGTGTTTTCTTTGGACTGAGCATTGTTTCATACTTGGCAAGTAGGCTGATAAATTAAAACAACCGCCAACACACTGATGCCAACACGATGGATATTTAATTTAATTATTTTGGTGGACATTCTATCGCGACACCAAAGCAGCAAAAGAGCCAATTCTTCCATTGCTTGAAAGAACCTAGAAATATGACAAGAATCTGGATCGGAGAACTCGAATTTAATAATGGCACAAAAATTCAGTTTGACAAAAACGAGATAACAGTATTTGTTGGACCCAACAACGCGGGAAAAAGTGCGTCTCTTAAGGAAGCGGCAAAGCTACTTAAGCAAAGGAATGATAGCGGTAAGGTGCTTAAAGACCTAACAATAGAACGAGAAGGTTCTGATGATGATTTGGTTGCGTTTCTGGATTCTCACTCAACTAAAAATTTTGGAAGTAATGCTTCTCCGACATATAAAGGTTACGGGTACAGCGTTATGGAAGATAATGCAAAGCACTGGTGGGCGAACTTCAAAGGCGGATTATCGCAGCTATCTTCAGTTTTCGTAACTAGTCTCACTACAGAAGCTAGATTAATTGCTGCTAATCCGGCACCAAACATCAAGCTGACTAGTGAACCGATTCAGCATCCAATTCATTTTTTGCAAAAAAACGATAGTCTTGAGCGAAGATTTAGTGATTATTTCCGGCAAGCATTTGGAACAGATCTAATAGTTCATCGCAATGCAGGAAATGAAGTCCCTCTTTATGTTGGAGAAAAACCCATTCCTCGAGTTGGTGAAGATCGAGTCTCTGAATATTATATAAGTGAACTTGAAAAAAGAGATATACTTCATGAGCAAGGTGACGGAATGCGAAGTTTTGTAGGCGTATTACTCAACACTTTCATTTCAAGCCATTCAGTTCTATTTATAGATGAACCTGAAGCCTTCTTACATCCACCACAAGCGAGACTTCTTGGAAAGATGCTGGCCAAGGACTTGCCATCAGAAAGACAATTATTCTTAGCAACACATAGTGAGGATTTTCTCAAGGGCTTACTTGATGCAAACATCACACATTTGAAAATTGTGCGCATCCAAAGGGTTGGGGCTATCAACAAGGTAAGTGTTCTTAATAGCGGAGATGTAAGGACAATCTGGAATGACTCGCTTTTAAGGCACTCCAACGTACTCGATGGATTGTTCCATTCGCAAGTTATCATCTGCGAGAGTGACTCTGACTGCAGATTTTACTCCGCTGTAATGTTCGCTATCTATGAAGGCACCGGATCAATCAGCCCTGATGTTCTGTTTATTCATTGTGGCGGGAAACATAGAATTCCAACAGTTGTAAGAGCCCTTAGAAAGTTAGATGTCCCAATCAAGGTCGTATCCGATTTTGACGTACTGAATGATATTAATCCATTAAAGGACATCTTTGAAGAACTGGGCGGCCGATGGTTGGATGTGGAGTCTGACTGGAAATTAGTTAAGGAGTCGATCGATCAAAAAAGACCCGAATTGGAGACCATCGAACTGAAAACTGAGATTGAAAAGGTATTCGCATCTGTACCTGACAGAATATTTCCGAAGCCAAAAGTCTCGGAGATACAGAAAGCACTAAAAAAGGCTTCGGCTTGGGCACATGCCAAAGAAGTTGGAAAGTCATTTATTCCTAGTGGAAATCCGACTCAAGCCTTTGACAGGATACAAGTGAAGTTTAAAGAAAAGGGACTCATGGTGGTTGAAGTCGGGGAGTTAGAGGGGTTCGTAAAAAGCATTGGCAATCATGGTCCTAAGTGGGTAAATGAAGTACTTGTAAAGGATTTGAAAAGCGATGGCGAATTAGAGCAAGCTCGACAATTTGTAAGACAACTAATTTAAATCAATAATTTAATAAGCATAATATGGCAAGGCTCCGATCGTTCCTGTATTTAGATAACTATAAGATGTATTCATTTTCTTCACAGCTGTTTGAAGGGCTTACGGAATATGTAGTACGTTCACAAACGGATAAGACAGAGCAAAGTGAAACCAGTCCATCCGGTAGCGGCAAAGTGTTAGCCGATATTATTGAGAAGGATGCATCTTCCACCGAAAAGAAGTTTTTGCATGATTACTCGTACAATCTTTTTGAGGACGCTCTTATTAGTCAAGGAAAAGTTCTGGAGCTGGATAGAAATTCAATTGCAATAAAAATAGAAGACATTAAAAATTACAGCTTCGTAAAGATTACTGGAAGAGTTGTATTCAATGACTTAAAGCAAATTGGCGACACAATTTCAAACTTCAATTCACTTGGAGAAGCTCTTGGGTACCTCACAATGAAAAATGCCTATGACAAAGAAGTGAAGGCAGCAAAAGACCAATTCAAATCAATAACTGATCGGAGTCAAAGGGCCAAAGTTGAGGCCCTTTTTAAAAATAAAGCTGATTTCAAAAAGGTACTCCAGGAACAAAATCTGCAATTTGACGCTGAATTTTTAAAACACTTATCTTACATTCTTGACTACGGATACAATCAGCAGTTTGAAGTTCAAATTCCAATTTCCACTGACGATGAACAAAACTTCATGTTTAGTGCACAATTGGATAGAGGTAATCTAAAGGACAACGAGTATCGAATTATAAAAAAATTTTCTCGTGAGACAGAGCGTGAGTTTGTGCTATTTGGAATTCTAACTCAGATTCAGCCGGCTTCTGAAAAGATCAGCCTTTTAGAAAAAACCATGAGTAAAGTTGCAATAGAAGAGAATGTAAACATGAAAGAAGCATTAATGAACATGGTAGGGTTAATGACAAATATCGAAAAAACGTTTACGGGAAAACTAGACTACGAATACATAATTGATCCAATATCTCTTTATCTTGAAATATGAGTGTATTCTGAAACGCGCAGAAAACTAGACCCCAGCTCGCGCGGACATAACCGCTGGAGCCAGGAAATTTCAATATGATGTAGAGTCTTTGTCTGAAACTTAGTTATAGTGCAGCGTTTCAATAGGTTAAAAATATGAATTCTGCATTTTTACTTTTAATAGTTGTCGCAGCAATGTGGCTTTTCAAACGGTGGCTGTTTGATATAAAACGTAAACAAAGGCGCGACTACTATCGAAATGAATATCTTAAATCAGACGAATGGCAACGCAAACGGTATGTTGTACTCAAACGAGATAACTGGCGTTGTGTATATTGTGGCGCACGCGCCACTGAGGTTCATCACAAACAATATGCAAAAAGAAACATCGGAAAAGAACCAATCAAATGGCTCGTGTCAGTTTGCAGATCCTGTCATGACTCACGGCATAGTTGACAAACTAAAAGTTTCCTGGTAGGAAAATCATAGAACTTGAATTTCATTCTGAATGGAAAAAATATACGACATATTACTAGACGAAAAAGTAATTGGTACGACTCAACTTGAGAAAGCTGATCCTCCAATGGGAATGGTCTTTGGACGAATTGACTTTTTAGTGATTGACTCGGGATACAATTTCTTCAAGGAATATTGCACGAAAAACAAAATAGAATTTACAGATCATCCTGAGGACAAACTTATTTTAACTCGAACAATTCCGAACATGAAAGTATTGAACTCGATGGGAGATGAAATTAAGGGACAGGGGTGTAACATTTCAGGAATGGACTCTGACGAATTTGAAGTGAATATTGAATTTGTTCCTTATCCATTTTACGGGGAGGAGTTTCCGCATCACGTTAAAGAATATGAGGACAGATTTTAAGTAATTCGAACGAACACTCACACTAAAAAGATTTATGAAAGTAACGATGAAACTCGTTCTGTTGACATTGATACTATTTTCAATTGAGACCTCAGCACAATCAATTAAAAACCTAAAACCAACATTCGGCCGCCTGGTTGACAAAAGCCCTGAGGGAGAAACTAAATTTCTCAATGATCAAAAAGAATGTTCTGACCTTTGGGAAAAACAAAATGCAGGAAACAAATTGACGGGTGAAGAAAAAAAGAAATTAGAAGCAAACTGCATGAATGAAGCTGAACCGGAAGGCTACTATGAAATCCTGGGTGCCGCATGTAGCTGGTATTGTGGCGGAGGTCAAGATACGCAAGCAGCTTCATCAGCATTACAGCCTTTCAAAGACATCAATTATTCAGCAGCCAATGCGCACGACTTGAGTTACAAGACTGCCTGGATTGAAGGAGTTCCCGGGTACGGTATTGGAGAATCCCTGACTTATCATTTTCCACCAGAAAATCCGAGAATAACAAAAATCATTGTCGTTAATGGCTATGTTAAGTCAAAAAAATCATGGACTGACAATTCAAGAGTTAAGACGTTAAAAGCGTACCTCAATGACAAACCATTTGCAATATTAAATTTAGCAGACACAAGGCAGGAACAAGAATTTGAGTTTAGCCCAATTGGAAACAGTGATCGGGCTGACTGGGATAAATTAAAAAGCGCACCTTCATGGACAATGAAATTCGAAATCATTGACATTTACAAAGGCGAAAAGTATGACGACACCGCCATTACAGAAATATACTTTGATGGAATTGATGTTCATTAACGCCTCCACGAGCACAAGGTCTACCTTGTACTCTTGAATAAATTAAGCGCCCCACTTATCTTCATATTTCAGTTGTCATAATCATGAACGAAATACAAACTTTAATACAAGAACTCGAGCACGAACAGGCTGAACTAAAAAGACTCATTGACGAGTCTGTTAAAACTGGTGAATATCTGATAGCTCATTTTCACAGCGAAGCGCTGGGTTATGTTAACCGGAGGCTTCAAACTCTGAGAAATCTAGACGACAAAAATTTTGACAGTAAGAAAATGATCAAGTCGATGATCAAGCGGGCGCATATGCAATTAGGAGTTGAGCGTCCGGAGAAATTCAAAGACTACATCAAAAAGGAAATTGAAAAACATGAGTGGGAACTACAAGAACTTAACCAACAGGGAAAAGTTACCGCATTGGAAAGTCAAGTTTTAATTGGACACTTGGAATCATTGATATCGAATAAAATAAAGGGCGTTAGAATTTTTCTTATAAGATCCTCAAATTTTATTCTTGATATAAAGAAGCATCGTTCAGGAATCAAGATCCTGGTACCAAACATGAAAACTCTCAGGAAAAACTACATAATGCACGATGAAAACATTCAGCATTTTTATGGGCTGGGCTTCACTGCTGATGAAAATGAAAGCAAGTTGACACTACTAATTACCAATAGGAACCGGGAGCAATTGTTGAAGGAATTACAAAGAATCCTTGCGAAAATTGTGTTTGAAATCTTCTACTTTAAAGAGTTTGCTGGAGATACATTTATAGAAATTCGTGAATGAGTTAGCTGCCGACAACAGCTAAACGATGTCTTCAATTTTATCGGCAATTTATACCTCTGGAACTTAATAAATTTTGAAAAGCGCACCTTTGAAAATCTCACTTTTCCTTACCCCTTCTTACCACCCGCGTTGAAAATCCTTCAATAAACTAACACTCGTTTTGTGACATTTATAAATTTTTTCTGACATTAACTTGAATTACACCGTTAAATTCTTGAGACTTGTACTCGAACGAAATTAAATGCTGAACACAACTCAAATAGCACAACACTTAACGATCTCCTACCGGACGATCGCTATCGTTAATGTGCTACTTCTGGTCGTGATTATTCTTAAACCCGCAGGGGCGACAGTAGTTTAGCATCAACATAAAAAACTAACGAACCGTCCCGCCCTCAAGCGGGACGGTTTTGTTTTATAGGGGCTTAGACAAACTAACAATTGTTATATGTATTACACTAAAGACACCATTTTATTTCTGAACGGTAAGTTCATTAAGGCAATGGATGCGCACACCGATTTGTATAGCCAAACACTGCATTATGGCTACGGTGCTTTCGAAGGTATCCGCGCATACCAGACCATGAATGGTGTGAAAATATTTAAAGCCGATGAGCATTTCGAACGTTTGAAAAAAAGTTGCGCATTGGTAGGTATTCCTTTCAATTACGAAACAGAAGAACTCGTTCAGATCTCATATCAACTTCTTGAGAAAAATAATTTATCAGACTCTTACATCCGTCCGTTAGTCTATTGCGGACCAAACATGACGCTTACCCAGCCAAGCGAAGTATACTTAATGCTTTGTGCATGGGAGTGGGACAAGTATCATGGCAACAAATTATTGAAGGTAGGTCTTTCATCATACCAACGTCCGAATCCAAATTCGTTGAAGATGGAAGCAAAAGTTACCGGGCATTATGTGAACTCCATCCTCGCGACAAGCGAAGCCAAAGTTCGCGGATACGATGAGGCTTTGATGTTGGACATGAACGGCAATGTTGCCGAAGCTCCTGGAGCGAATTTCTTCTTAGAGAAAAACGGGGTGCTTTATACGCCTCCAGCAGGTCATATACTTCCGGGGATCACCCGTCAATCGGTGATCAACATTTGTAATGAAATGGATATTCCGGTAAAAGAGAAAGTCATTAAGCAAGAAGATTTAGAAGGTGCCGACAGTGCATTCTTGTGTGGAACGGCTGCAGAAATTGCAGGCATCGAATCGATCGATGCAAAACCCATGCGCAAAGAATGGTTTGACAGTTTGGGTGCTACCGTACAGGAAGCATACAAGTGCCAGGTACTCGAGAAATCGTTTAGCTACGTCATCATCTGACAACCAGATGCTCGAGGATGTGGAGCAGTTGCAAGATTGCTTCACCTCTCCTCGTTAATTATTTAAGATTTAGGATTTGTGATTTAAGATTTGAAAGCACACATCACACAGAGAGACCATATTTTTTAAACTATCGAATGGCATTAAATAAGTACAGCAGAACAGTAACCCAAGATCCAACGCTTCCAGCCGCGCAGGCCATGTTATATGGAATTGGTTTGACAGAAGAAGATTTAAAGAAAGCACAGGTAGGGGTTGTGAGTACAGGTTACGATGGTAACACGTGTAACATGCACTTGAATGATCTGGCCAAAGAAGTAAAGACTGCTGTTTGGAGTAATGATTTAGTCGGATTGATTTTTCATACCATCGGAGTGAGTGATGGGATCAGCAACGGAACAGAAGGTATGCGTTACTCCTTGGTGAGTCGCGAGATTATTGCCGATTCAATTGAAGCCGTTTGTGGTGCACAATATTACGATGGACTAATCGCAGTAGTAGGCTGCGATAAAAATATGCCGGGTTCTTTAATCGCGATGGGAAGATTAAATCGTCCTGCGATTATGGTGTATGGTGGAACGATTGCCGGTGGACATTGGAAAGGCGCTGAGCTCAATATCATTTCAGCATTCGAAGCGCTGGGTCAAAAAATGGCAGGCAACATTACACCAGAAGATTTCAAAGGCATCGTACAAAATTCTTGTCCGGGTGCAGGTGCGTGTGGCGGTATGTATACAGCGAACACCATGGCATCGGCTATCGAAGCATTGGGAATGTCATTGCCGTATTCAGCATCGAACCCTGCGCTAAGCAAAGAGAAATCAGCAGAATGTATTGAAGCGGGTAAGGCGATAAAACTTTTGTTAGAGCGTGACTTAAAGCCGCATGACATCATGACGAAGAAAGCATTTGAGAATGCAATCACTGTCGTGATGGTGTTGGGTGGATCAACCAATGCTGTGCTTCACTTAATCGCGATGGCAAAGTCAGTGGGTGTTGAAGTTACACAAGAAGATTTTCAACGCATCTCGGATAAGACTCCGTTGATCGCTGATTTAAAACCAAGTGGAAAATATCTGATGGAAGCGCTTCATAAAATTGGAGGTGTTCCATCGGTGATGAAATATTTGTTGGAGAAAGGATTTCTTCATGGTGATTGTATCACCGTTACAGGAAAGACGGTAGCAGAAAATCTGAAGGATGCAAAATCTCTTGATTTCACAACGCAAGATGTTATTCGTCCATTAGAAAATCCGATCAAAGCGACTGGGCATTTGCAAATCCTTTATGGAAATCTGGCAGAGAAAGGATCAGTAGCAAAGATCACAGGGAAAGAAGGAGAGAAGTTTAATGGTCCAGCGAGAACATTCAATAGTGAGTTTGATTTGAATGAGGGAATATCAGCGGGTAAAGTAAAAGCCGGTGATGTAGTCGTCATTCGAAACGTAGGACCTAAGGGTGCACCGGGCATGCCGGAAATGTTGAAGCCAACATCGGCTATCATGGGTGCTGGTTTAGGAAAGAGCGTAGCGTTGATTACGGACGGAAGATTCTCCGGAGGTTCTCACGGTTTTGTCATTGGCCACATTACACCAGAAGCATTTGATGGTGGACTGATTGGTTTAGTAGAAGATAATGATCCGATTGAAATAGATGTCCGGGGCCGTACCATCAACCTGAAGGTGGATGCTGCAACCCTGGCCAAACGTAAAGCAGCCTGGGTACAACCGGAGTTGCGAGTGAAAAGTGGAGTTCTGTTGAAGTATGCAAAACAAGTTAAAACAGCAGCTGATGGATGCGTTACTGACGAAAACTAAAACTGCGGGAGAGGCCAGTTCCAAAAAGGAAACATCGCCCGCCAAAATGATTTCAGGTTCTGAAACATTATTGCAATGCCTTGTGGCAGAGAATGTAAATACATTGTTTGGATATCCAGGCGGTGCCATCATGCCGGTGTATGATGCGCTCTATGGTTATGCCGATAAGCTCACACATATATTGGTTCGCCACGAACAAGGTGCGGTTCATGCTGCACAAGGTTTTGCGCGCGTGTCTGGTAAGGTAGGCGTTGCTTTGGCAACATCAGGACCGGGTGCAACGAATCTCGTTACCGGCTTAGCCGATGCTTTGATTGACTCAACTCCAATTGTATGCATCACGGGTCAGGTGTTTGCGCACTTGTTAGGTACGGATGCGTTTCAGGAAATTGATGTGATCAACACCACCATTCCTGTTACGAAGTGGAATATACAAGTAACCGAAGCAAAAGATATTGCACCGGCTATCGCGAAAGCATTTTACATCGCGCGTACCGGAAGACCTGGACCTGTGTTGGTAGACATCACCAAAAATGCACAGAACGAAATGATTGAGGAGGCAGAATATGTGCCTTGCAAAAGCATTCGCACCTACAAACCAAAACCTGAATTAAAACTTTCACAAGTAGAAGAAGCAGCCGCGTTGATCAATGAGGCGAAACGTCCGTACATTCTTGCTGGACAAGGTATTTTATTATCAGGCGCAACAGAAGCATTGATTGCCTTCTCTGAAAAGACAGGTATTCCTGTTGCCTGTACATTATTAGGTCTTGGAGCTTTTCCAACAGATCATCCTAACTATGTTGGGTTCCTGGGTATGCACGGAAATTATGGTCCGAACGTGAACACGAATGAGTGTGATGTGCTCATCGCTGTCGGAATGCGCTTTGATGATCGCGTAACCGGAAACGTAAGCAAGTATGCGAAGCAAGCGAAGGTAATTCATATTGAAATCGATCGTGCTGAGATCAACAAAATCATACCGGCAACAGTGGCAGTTCATGCCGATGCGAATGAAGCACTAACCGCATTGATCAAGAAATGTGATTCGAATCAATATCCGGAGTGGATCGGAAGCTTCCACAAGATGAAGGATATTGAATTTGAGAAGGTCATTAAACATGAGTTTAATCCTGCAGGAGAATTGATGATGGCAGAGGTAATTCATCAATTATCTGAAATGACGAATGGTGAGGCCATCATTGTAACGGATGTAGGTCAACATCAGATGGTAACATCACGCTATTACGAATATAAAAATCCACGCACCAATGTAACGTCAGGTGGTGCAGGTACGATGGGCTTTGCACTTCCGGCAGCAATGGGAGCTAAGTTAGGAATGCCAGCCAAACAAGTTATTGCTGTGATTGGAGATGGTGGATATCAAATGACGGTTCAAGAATTAGGTACCATCATGCAATATAAAATTCCGGTAAAGATTTTAGTGTTGAATAACAACTTCCTTGGAATGGTTCGCCAGTGGCAACAACTCTTCCACGAGAAACGCTATTCATTCACTGAAATGTCCAATCCGAATTTTGTAAAGCTTGCTGAAGCGTATGACATACCTGCGCGAAAAGTAGAAAGACGTGAGGACTTGCAAGCTGCATTGAAAGAAATGCTGGATGCTGAAACTTCATTCTTCTTAGAAGCGGTAGTTGGAAAAGAAGACAATGTGTTTCCAATGGTGCCAGCAGGCGCAGGAGTAGCGGACGTTATTTTAGAAATACCTAAAAAGTAAAAGATGACATAGATAAAGACAATGGATTGAACGGCAGATAAACATTTTGTGTCCACCCTTTACATCTAAAATCTTAAGTCTAAAATCTAAAATCTAATTATGAAACAGAATTTCACATTAGCCATACATTCAGACAATAACTTTTCGGTATTGAACCGGATCGTTAATATTTTGAATCGCAGAAGAGTGCGTATCAAAAAACTAATGGCGCACGAGAATGAAGGTGATTTTACAAGAGGCATGGCGTTAATATTAGTACACACTACGCCCGATTTAATGGAGAAAGTAAAACATCAATTGGAAAAACTAATTGAAGTGGAACAAGCTCTTTATTATGAAGGAAGCGATGTGTATATCGAGCTGAGTGCGAAACACACTGAAGTAGCAGCATAATTAAGAATTAAAAAATCAAACCGTAAACAATTAAACACAATAAAAATGGCACAGATCAATTTTGGCGGAACCGTAGAGGAAGTTGTAACCCGCGAAGAGTTTCCAATGGAAAAAGCATTGGAGGTAATGAAGAATGAAACGATTGCAATTATCGGATATGGTGTTCAAGGTCCTGCACAAGCGTTGAACTTGCGCGACAATGGATTCAATGTAATCGTTGGCCAACGCAAAGGTTCTAAGACCTGGGACAAAGCCGTTCAACATGGTTGGGTCCCTGGCGAGACTTTATTCGAAATTGAAGAAGCTGTAAAGAAAGGAACGATCGTTCAATTCCTTCTTTCAGATGCTGGTCAGATTGCATTGTGGCCAACCATCAAACCGTATTTCACTGCGGGTAAGACTTTATATTTCTCTCACGGATTTGGTATCACTTTTAAAGAACAAACTGGAATCATCCCATCTAAAGATATCGATGTAATTCTTGCTGCGCCCAAAGGATCGGGAACTTCTGTTCGTAGATTGTTCTTGCAAGGTAAAGGTATCAACGCAAGCTACGCTGTATTCCAGGATGCAACCGGAAATGCAAAGACTAAAGCAATCGCATTAGGTATTGGCGTTGGTGCTGGATATTTATTCGAGACCGATTTCAAAAAAGAAGTTTACTCTGATTTGACTGGCGAGCGTGGTACACTCATGGGTGCTATCGCGGGTATCTTCGAAGCACAATACGAAGTATTGCGTGCGAATGGTCACTCACCATCTGAAGCCTTCAACGAAACAGTAGAAGAACTTACACAAAGTTTAATGCCACTCGTTGCTGAAAACGGAATGGACTGGATGTTTGCTAACTGTTCTACAACAGCACAGCGTGGAGCGTTAGACTGGATGAAGAAATTCAAAGCAGCAACCCTTCCTGTATTCCAGGAATTATACAAGAGTGTTGCAACGGGCGAAGAAGCAAGACGTACAATTGATACCTGTAGCAAGCCTGACTATCGCGAAAAGCTTGCAGAAGAATTGAAAGAAGTACACGACAGCGAACTTTGGCAAGCAGGCGCAGCAGTGCGTTCACTTCGTCCAGAAAAGAATGCGGTTGAAGCGAGTATGATTAATTAATTTGTCAATTATCAATGTGCTAATGTGCCGATGTTGAGTCGGCACATTAGTTTATAGACACTTCATCTTTCAAGGAAATTAGGAACGCATGACTGAAGAGATAAATCAACACTTTCCACTAGCCTACAGTCGTATTGATGAAGCGACAAAGTTGTCAGGCTTTACGATGGCATCTGATGTGTTGACGTGTTCGTTGCTTAGGACATTAGCAAGCTCAAAACCAGCGGCTAAATTTCTTGAACTAGGAACGGGAACCGGTTTATCGACTGCGTGGATTTTGGATGGCATGGATGATGATTCCACTCTTACATCAATCGATTTTGATGCGAAGTTTTTAGAGATCGCGGAATCATTCTTAGGTAATGACAAGCGCTTAAAACTTGTTCTTACGGATGGTGCAGATTGGGTTGAAGCGAACAGAGATCAGAAGTATGATTACATTTTTGCTGATACGTGGCATGGAAAATACTTAATGTTAGATGAGGTACTTGCCATGTTAAACAAAGGCGGTCTGTATATTATTGATGATATGATGCCTCAGCCAAACTGGCCTGATGGTCATCATGAAAAAGCAATCAAGCTCGTTGATCTATTAGAGAAACGAGATGATTTAGTTTTGACGAAGCAAGTATGGGCAACGGGAATAATCGTTGCTGTTAAAAAATAAGAAGTAACTATTTAGCCAACACAACAATGGCATCCGACACGAAAGCAGTTAACCTGGACATCAATGCAGCAGCCGAAGTTTTAAAATCGGTGGTGTTAAAAACACCTTTGCAGTTTCATCGTAAACTTTCCGAAAAATTTAAAGCAGAGATTTACTTGAAGCGCGAAGATTTGCAAGTGGTTCGTTCGTATAAACTTCGAGGTGCTTATAATTTGATTCAAAGCTTAACCGAAGAACAGCGGAAACGTGGAGTAGTTTGTGCAAGTGCAGGTAATCATGCGCAGGGTGTTGCCTACTCATGTCGCATATTAGATATCAAAGGTATAATCTATATGCCTGCTATTACTCCCAAGCAAAAAATCACGCAAGTGAGAATGTTCGGTGGACAAAACATTGAGATTGTTTTGATTGGCGATACGTTTGACGACTGTCAGACACATGCATTGGAATTTACCACAGAGAATAACATGGTATTCATTCCACCATTTGATCACATTAAAGTAATTGAGGGACAAGGAACTGTTGGAAAAGAAATAATAGACGAACTCTCAAACATTGATTACATCTTTTTACCAATAGGTGGAGGAGGATTGTGTTCAGGCGTTTCGCAATATTTTAAAGTTTTTTCTCCTCAGACTAAAATTATTGGAGTCGAACCTCAAGGTGCACCATCAATGACGGAAGCTTTGAAGGCAGGCAAGCCTGTAGTGTTGGATTCCATTCAACGTTTTGTTGACGGTGCTTCTGTAAAGAAGGTAGGAGATATCACTTTTGAATTATGCAAGGATACATTGTCGGATATGCTTCTTGTTCCGGAAGGAAAAGTTAGCTCGATGATCCTTCAATTATATAATGAAGACGCAATTGTAGCAGAGCCTGCCGGAGCATTATCTATTGCTGCGCTTGATCAATATGCTGATCGGCTAAAAGGTAAGAAAGTTGTTTGTGTGCTGAGTGGAGGTAACAACGACATCGATCGCATGCAGGAAATTAAAGAGCGCTCACTGTTGTATGAGGGATTGAAACATTATTTCATCGTTCGCTTTGCTCAGCGTCCAGGAGCGTTGAAAGAATTTGTTAATGATATTCTCGGACCGAATGACGATATCGTTCGATTTGAATTCATTCAGAAAAATAACAAAGAAACCGGACCAGCCCTCATTGGCATCGAAGTAAAATCAAAAGATGATTTTAAGTTGCTGATCGAAAGAATGGATGGACACAAACTCAATTACACACTCGTCAATCAGAACGAGAATTTGTTTGAGTATTTGGTGTAAAATAATTTCCTTTTTCTTACATAGTTATTGGATTCAAGATGTTCAGAGGAATATCTTTTTGAACAAGCTATTATCGCAGAACACAAAGAGGTTGCCCCTCCGGGGCAAAAGAATTTCCACCACGTGCGTTTTCTACAAATAGGCTACGCCTCTGGCGTTGGATCTTGATTGAAATATTGGTTAAGTTTATTTAAGAATTAGTTGTAGAGATGGATTGGTGTAATCACCAATATCAAGTTGGTCTAGTATTGCACGCACATCCAATGCCCAGAGGGGCAACCTCTTTGTAGAATAATTTATAGGGAACGATTTGCCCCGGAGGGGCAACCTATAACTGCAGCCGTTATGAGTGCTACACAAATAGGTTGCCCCTCCGGGGCAAATTCATTACCGCATACCACTTCTACAAATAGGTTACGCCTCTGGCGTAAATAATCAGACCGAGTTGAATTCTATATTGCATTCTGCACGTAAGAAGCTTTGCCCCAGCGGGGCAATCCCTTTGTAGAATAAAACATGTTTTAGTAATTTGCCCCGGAGGGGCAGCCTCTTTGTAGGATAAGTTATAGAGAACGATTTGCCCCAGCGGGGCAACCTATAAATGCGAACAATATGAGTGACTTTGAATTTTAAAGTGCTACACAAAGAGGTTGCCCCTCCGGGGCAAAAAAATTCCACGATGTACGTTTTCTACAAATAGGCAACGCCTCTGGCGTTGGGTCTTGATTGAACTATTCGTTAAGTTTATTTAAGAATTAGTTTGGAGTTGGTTGACATCGCGAGCAAGTTGGCTAAATATTATATGACCGTAAGATGCCTCGGAGAGGCAACCTCTTTGTAGAACATGTCGTAAAGAATGATTTGCCCCAGCGGGGCAACCTATAAATGCAACCGTTATGAGTGATACCTACACGCAATTGTACATCCGTTTAGTCTTTTCTGTAAGGGTAGAACTTTGAGTTTTAAAGTGCTACATAAATAGGTTGCCCCTCCGGGGCAAAATTCCCGTCACATATATTTTCTACAAATAAACAACGCATCTGGCGTTGGGATTAATTAGAATATTAATTACGTTTATTTGATAGTTAGTGTTGGTCTATATAATCGTCAGAATCAAGTTAGTAAACTATTACACAAGCATGCAATGCCCCGGAGGGGCAACCTCTTTGTAGAATAGGATATTGAAAACGATTTTGCCCCAGCGGGGCAACCTATTAAAATGCTACCGTTATGAGTGATACCTACACACAATTGTACATCCATTTAGTTTTTTTTCGTAAAGGCAGGAATAATTTTATGCAATCTGTTGAAGCAAGAGAGATTAATAATAATTCAATTTCTTGGAAGAGCTAAAGAGTTAAATTATATGGAGCCATAAAATTTAGAGAACTGTGCCCCGGAGGGGCAACCTCTTTGTAGAACAAGAGAATGATTTGCCCCAGCGGGGCAACCTATAAATGCAACCGTTATGAGTGACACCTACACACAATTGTACATCCGTTTAGTTTTTTCCGTAAAGGGTCGAAATAATTTCATTCAACCAGTTTGGGAAGGAGAGCTTCATAAATACATAACCGCAGTAGTGCAAAACGACCATCATAAAATGATAGCAATTAATGGCATGCCAGATCATATTCATATTTTTCTTGGTTTAAATCCGTCCATTTCAATTTCCGATTTAGTAAAAGACATAAAACGAGCAAGCAACAATTGGATAAATGATAAGGGATTTATAAAAGTTAAATTTGAATGGCAAGGTGGATATGGTGCGTTCTCGTATGGAAAATCGCAGATTGATCAGGTATGTAAATACATTCAAAACCAAAAAGTTCATCATGCAAAGCATTCATTTAAATCGGAATACATAGACCTCTTAAAATTATTTGAAATTGATTTCAAAGATGAATACCTCTTTGAATTTTATGGTTGAGGTATTACACAAAGAGGTTACCCCTCCGGGGTAAATCACTAACACATACGATTTCTACAAAGAGGTTACGCCTCTGGCGTACGGAATTTTCAAAACCAATTTTAAAGGAATGCAAAATCAGTGCGCATCATTTGGACGATAATTAAATTGTATCAACAAAACATTTTGTTGATAACACAAAGATCATGAAGACCTGATCTTTAAAATTCCTATCTTCGATCTGAAAAATTAAAGATCAAAATAGAAATGGCACAAGGTTTATTAATTGACATGGATGGTGTTGTGTATGGTGGTGACACGATGATTCCCGGAGCGGATATATTCATTGCCCGATTGTTAAAGGAAAATGTTCCATTCATGTTCATGACGAATAATAGTCAGCGTACGCGATTGGAAGCGGTGCGGAAGCTTACCAAGCTTGGCATCCATGTAACCGAAAAACATGTTTATACCAGCGCAATGGCAACGGCTAAATTTTTGGCCGATCAAACTCAAAAATGTACAGCATATGTGTTGGGTGAAGGAGGATTGATAACCAGCCTTCATGAGAACGGAATTACATTGGTTGATAACGATCCTGATTTTGTTGTGCTGGGCGAGGGAAGAAATTTTACGCTCGAAATGGTTCAACGTGCCGTTGATATGATTTTAGCGGGCGCAAAATTTATTACTACGAATCGCGATCCATCACCAAAAATGAAAGGATGGAATAATCTGGGCATCGCAGCCACCACTGCAATGATTGAAGAGGCTACAGGTGTTCATGCATTTGTGGTAGGAAAGCCTGGTCCGGTTATGATGCGTGCCGCCAGAAAAGCACTTGGTTTGGAAACTGCTGAGACTACGGTTATTGGCGATACCATGGTGACCGACATTCAAGGTGGCGTGCAAATGGGATATAAAACCATTTTAGTTTTAAGTGGAATTACGAAACTTGACGACTTAAAAAAGTATGCATTCAAACCTGATTTGGTTGTTGACTCCGTGAATGAAATTGCTTTGCCACTGTCATGGTGGTGAGATTTTTTCACACGCGTACATCCACCGTTTGCAATGCGAAATCGCTACCAAACACTTGTGAGTTTGGTTAAAAATTTATTAACAATTCGTTGATGCATGCCTTAACTTTTTTCATCTTCGCACATCAAGATACCTCTCTTAAAAAGTTTTATTTTTTTGATTAAAGTACATCTCGTATGAGATGAGAAGATAACATCAGAACTTTGTATACCGCCCCGTCCCGAGTCAATCAGGATGGGGCGGTTGCGTTTTTAACCTTGGTGTGCAAACTAACACTTGTTACACATTTGAAAAGAGAAGTTGAACTAAGAAGAAACATGACCTCACAACGGAAAACATTATTTGACAAGATCTGGGATGCTCACATTGTAAAAAACAGTGAGGGTTATCCGGATGCGATTTACATCGACCGTCATTTTATTCATGAAGTAACTAGTCCGCAGGCATTTGATGGATTGCGTAAGCGTGGCATCAAAGTTTTTAATCCATCCCGCACAACGGCTACAGCCGATCATAACGTACCTACAATCGATCAGCACCTTCCGATCAAGGAAGCATTGTCACGTCACCAGGTTGAAACCCTTCGCAAGAACTGTCCGGAGTTTGGAATTGAGTTGTATGATCTTGGCCATCCGTATCAGGGTATTGTTCACATCATCGGTCCAGAGCTGGGATTAACATTGCCAGGCATGACGATCGTGTGTGGTGATAGTCATACATCAACACACGGAGCATTTGGAAATATTGCTTTCGGTATTGGTACCAGCGAAGTAGAACAAGTATTGGCGACACAATGCATTTTGCAATACCGTCCCAAGACCATGAGAATTGAAATCAATGGTAACCTTGGAAAAGGTGTATTGGCGAAAGACATCATCTTGTATGTGATCGCAAAAATCTCAGCGAGCGGTGCTACCGGATATTTTGTAGAGTATGCAGGTGAAGCGATACGCGATTTGTCGATGGAAGCGCGTATGACTATTTGCAACATGAGCATTGAGATGGGCGCACGTGGTGGATTGATTGCACCTGATCAAACAACATTTGATTATATCAAGGGAAGAAAGTTTGCACCTCAAGGAGAAAAGTATGATCGCCTTGTTGAGCAATGGAGACAATTGAAGACAGATGAAGGCGCTGAATACGATTTAGTATTAAAGTATGATGCTGCAGACATCGGCCCGATGATTACCTACGGAACGAATCCAGGTATGGGCATGTGTGTAACCGATCGTATTCCAACCTTGGCAGAATTAAAAGATATCTCAGAACAAACATCCTTTAGCAAATCACTCGACTACATGGGCCTTGAGCCAGGCTCATCTTTATTGGGCAAGTCAGTAGATTATGTATTCATCGGAAGCTGTACCAATGCACGCATCGAAGACCTGCGATTAGTAGCATCTCTTGTTGCAGGTAAAAAGAAAGCAGAAGGTGTTGAGGTTTGGGTTGTGCCTGGATCAAAGCAAGTAGAAGATCAGGCCCGCAAAGAAGGACTCGATAAAATTTTTGAAGCCGCAGGTTTCCAACTTCGTCAACCCGGATGCTCAGCATGTTTGGGTATGAATGAAGATAAAATCCCTGCAGGCAAATATTGCATAAGTACTTCAAATAGAAATTTCGAAGGTAGACAAGGACCCAAGTCCAGAACATTTTTGGCGAGTCCATTGAGTGCAGCAGCGGCAGCGATAACAGGTAAGGTAACGGATGTAAGAGAGTTGGTATAAGAAAAAGGAACAAGGTAGAAATTACGAGGTACGATTTCGGACAACCAACAACAAACCGCTAACAACGAATTAAATGGCAAAAGAAAAATTCATAACATTAAAAAGTACAGCAGTTCCACTGCCGATTGAAAATATTGATACAGATCAGATCATTCCTGCGCGCTTTTTGAAAGCAACGACACGCGAAGGCTTTGGTGAAAATCTTTTTCGTGACTGGCGCTACAACAACGACAACACGCCAAAGGATTTTGTGCTGAACAATACAACCTATTCAGGAAAAATTCTGGTAGCCGGAAAAAACTTTGGATGTGGAAGCAGCCGCGAACACGCTGCATGGTCAATTTATGATGCAGGGTTTCGCGTAGTAATCTCCAGTTTCTTTGCTGACATCTTTAAAGGTAATGCACTGAACAATGCTTTGCTTCCACTACAAGTATCCGATGAATTTTTGAAAAAGATATTCACAGCGATTGAAAAGAATCCATCGACCATCATCACAGTAAGCCTTGATGAACAGAAGGTAGTGCTGGCAGATGGTAGCTCAGAATCGTTTGAAATCAATTCATACAAAAGAACCTGCATGATGAATGGATATGATGACATTGATTACCTGTTGAGCTTACGTGATGAAATCAAGCACTTTGAATTAGCTCATTAATCAGTATTGAGTCTTGCAAAACTTGGAACATTGAACTTGGAACATTGAACTAATTTAGAATGAAAAAGAAAATAGTAATACTGCCTGGAGACGGAATTGGAAAAGAGGTAACAGCATGCGGTAAAAAAGTATTGGAACAAATTGCCGATTGTTTCGGACACAATTTTGTTTTCGATTATGCTACTATAGGTCACGAGGCAATTGAAGCAACGGGTACTCCACTTCCGGATGAGTCGTTGACGAAGATGAGAAACTGTGATGCTGTTTTATTTGGTGCAGTAGGTCATCCAAAATATGATAACGATCCATCAGCGAAAGTTCGCCCGGAGCAAGGATTACTAAAAATGAGAAAGGAATTAGGGTTGTACGCAAACCTTCGTCCGATAAAATTATTTGATGAATTACTTTCAGCCTCCAGCATTAAACCGGAAATCCTGAAGGGTGCCGATATTTTGTTTTTCCGTGAATTAACAGGCGATGTGTATTTCGGTGAACGCGGCCGTAAGGATGGCAATGATACCGCTTACGATACGATGATCTACTCACGTTACGAAGTAGAGCGTATTGCACACAAGGCATTTAAAGCAGCACAAACCCGAAGTAAAAAATTGACGTCAGTTGATAAAGCCAATGTATTAGAAAGCTCACGCTTGTGGAGAGAGGTAGTTCAGGAAGTTGCCAAGCAATATCCAGATGTAGCAGTCGATCACATGTTTGTGGATTCTGCTGCGATGAAACTTATTCAAAGTCCAACGTATTTTGATGTAGTACTTACCGGGAATCTTTTTGGTGATATTCTTACTGACGAAGCATCACAGATTGCTGGTTCAATGGGTATGTTAGCGTCTGCATCTATTGGAGATACGGTTGGTTTATACGAACCCATCCACGGAAGTGCCCATGATATTACAGGTAAAGGAATAGCGAATCCACTCGCATCAATACTTTCTGCTGCCTTACTTCTTGATATTTCTTTTGGATTGAAGGAAGAATCAGAAACGGTAATCAAAGCAATTCAACAAACTTTAAAAGAAGGATATAGAACACGTGACATTGCTGACGCTACAACACCTCATGAGAAAATCCTGGGAACAGAAGTGATGGGTAATGTAGTGTGCAATCAGGCGCGCATACGGGTTAACTGTCAAGTGCCAGCGTAAATAAAATTTAGAACTACAAACAGAACACCGATAATAAAATAACCATGAGCAGAAAAATTGAAATCTTCGACACTACGCTTCGCGATGGCGAGCAAGTGCCCGGCTGTCAATTATCAACCGATGAAAAAGTCATCATTGCACGTGAGCTTGAGCTTCTCGGTGTGGATGTAATTGAGGCTGGATTTCCGATATCCAGTCCTGGCGATTTTCTTTCTGTTGTCGAACTTTCGAAGGCAGTGAAGGTAGGCGTTTGCGCATTGACACGTGCTCGCAAAGAAGATATTGATGTAGCAGGTGAAGCTCTTCTTCGCGCAAAACGTGGTCGGATACATACCGGTATCGGTTCATCTGACATTCACATCAAGCATAAATTCAACACCACCCGTGAGAAAGTTTTAGAACAAGCTGTGTGGGCTGTTCAATACGCAAAATCGAAAGGTGTTGAAGTAGAATTTTTTGCAGAAGATGCTGGCCGTGCAGACTTAGCATTCCTAGCGCAAATGGTGGAAGCCGTTATTGGCGCAGGTGCTGATGTCGTGAACATTCCGGATACAACCGGATATTGCTTACCTCATTTATACGGAAAACGAATTCAATATTTATTTGATAACGTTAAGAACATTGATAAAGCAACTATCTCTGTTCATTGTCATAATGATTTAGGATTGGCAACTGCGAATACCATAGCCGGTTTAATTTCTGGAGCCGGACAAGCGGAAGTAACGATTAACGGTATTGGTGAGCGTGCGGGAAATACTTCTCTTGAAGAAGTAGCCATGATTTTAAGAACACATAAAGACTTGGGTCTTCACACGAATATTAAATCGGAAAAATTGTACGCGTTAAGTTGCATGGTTTCTGATATGATGCGTATGCCAGTGCAACCTAACAAGGCAATTGTTGGTGCGAATGCATTTGCTCATTCATCAGGGATTCATCAGGATGGGTTCTTGAAAAATTCTGAGAACTATGAGATTATTAATCCTGCTGATGTAGGTGTTTCTACCTCTTCAATTTTACTTACAGCTCGGAGTGGACGTGCAGCATTGAAGCATCGTTTGGAATTGTTGGGCTACCAGCCAAACAAATCAGAGTTGGATCAACTTTATGAAAACTTCCTTATCGTTGCTGACGAAAAGAGAAGTGTAAATGATGATGATTTGATTACCATCGTTACCAATACTCCGTTGTTGGTAACATCGAAATAGATAACCAAACCTCTAACCCAGAAGGCATTTTCGAAAGATAATGCCTTTTTGTTTTTTGATCCATCCACAGTAAAGGGTTGTTTCTTCCATTAGTTTTTTTAATTTCACTTCACAAAATCAACCCTTAACACCAATCTATGATTTCCTGTCGCTCTTTCAGCAAATCCATTGCTGCTCTTCTCCTTTTTTTCTTCTTGATTCAACCGATTGCAAACGCACAGGAAATCGGACTCCAACTCTACAGCTTACGCAATCAATTTGCTAAAGACGTTCCTGGCACAATGGCAAAAGTGAAAGAGATGGGCATTAAAGAAATTGAGGGTGGCGGTACCTATGGTTTATCTTTTCAAGAATACATTAAACTATTAGCGCAGAATGGACTGTCTATGGTAAGCTTCGGGGCTGACTTCGACAGACTGGCAAACAATCCACAATTTGTTGCTGACGAAGCACGCTCTTATGGAGCAAAATATGTGATGTGTGCATGGGTTCCACATAATGGTAATGAGTTTACCATTGAGGATGCAAAAAAAGCAATACTTGTTTTTAATGAATCAGGAAAAATCTTAGCAAAGAGTGGTCTTTCACTTTGTTACCATCCTCATGGTTATGAGTTCAGACCATATGAAAATGGAACGTTGTTCGATTACATGGTAGCCAACATGGATCCGCGCTTTGTGAATTTTGAAATGGATGTATTTTGGGTGAAGCATCCGGGACAAGATCCTGTTGCATTACTTAAGAAATATCCCAACCGGTTTTTACTCATGCACCTTAAAGATCGTAAACCCGGTACAGAAGGAAATCAAAATGGAAATGCAGATGTTGAAACGAATGTTGTGTTAGGCACTGGTGACGTAGGCATTGCTGCTATTATGAAAGAAGCCAAAAAACTGGGCATCAAACATTTCTTCATCGAAGATGAATCGTCACGCTCTGAATCGCAAATTCCTCAAAGCTTAGTATTCTTAAAAACATTAGCTAAGTAGATCTACTTATGTAAGGCATCATCTTCCGGAATTCGAATCAATTTGTGGTCCGTAGAAAATGGCGTTCATTAATATTTTGTTGGTGCCCAACCAGAATGCACGGAAGCTAACATTCTCCGTAAGACCAATGACACGACCTTGACCTACAACTGACACTCCGGCCGCTGCACTTTCTTTGAGCTTCGTATAATTTGGTTTGGATATGTAGCCACTTAATAAAGGAGAAGCTGTAAACACGATTGGATTTCCATAAGCACTTTTAGCTTTCTCCAGAAACAAATTATTGGATTTGAAGATTGGCATTTTTGAATTGTAATATCCAAATAACAATGGATGAGTGAGATCAACATTTACTTCAAAGATAGCGCCACTGGTTTCTTGTGCGCCTGTAAATTCATCAATGTCAGCATAGGCGTGTGACTTGACTGCATCCTTCTTCTCTTCGTCTTTTTTCATTTCAAATTTCCCGATGCCAGCATTGTTCAACCAGTTTAATGCATTTTCTAAACCAATAATAACTCCACCATTTTGTGTCCAGGTTTTTAGTTTTTCTTTTCCTGCATCATTAATATTCAGTGATCCAGACGTAGGTGGTATAATGATGGTATTATATTTTGATAAGTTCGCACGGTTGAAAACATCAACCGGAATGAGCGTTACCGGAATATTGAAACGTACATCCAGCAAATGCCATACTTCACCTACATCCGTTGGTGAAATACCATCGCCAACGAGCATGGCAATTTCAGGTTTCTTTATGGGAAGAAAACTGGAACTACCTAAACTGTGTCCTTTATAATCAAGACCAGTGTTAAAGGCATATACATCGATCCCGTCTTTTGCGATGATTTCATTCACGAGATATTCAATCTGCTCTGCACCTTTATCCTGTCCGGCAACTTGTAATACAATGGCGCCCCGCTCAAACTTTCTGCCATCCGTATGGTAAAAAGGATCACTTGCTATTTTCAATCTCAATCCGTGACTCAGTAATCGATACATAGCACGGGGTGCGTAATATCCATACGATTCAAAAGCATAGGCGTATTCACTCACACCACCAATTCGTTTACCTATTGGCATTTTTGATTCTGTGATTTTTTCAATAGATACAGGTACTGATTTTAATTCTTCATAATCCATTCCGAACGCAAGAGGTAATGTCCAACTCGATATGTCGTAGAAAATACTGTCTTTAAAAGATGTGCGTTTCTCCGTCATTCCTTTAATGAGTTTGTACTGAGCCTGATTCATAGGTACTATGTAACACGATTCTGCATCATACGATTTTCCATTTATGCTTTGCGATGAGGTTGTTTTATAGACATCAATTTTTTGCCTCATCATAATTTCAGCTAAATGAAATGAGCGTGCTTTGTCTTGAGTTGATCCAAATACGATAGCCTTTACCGGATCTTTGACAGCATCACTCATCGCATCTTTATAGAATTGTCTCTGGTAATTCAATAAATCCTCACGCATTGCATTCACGGCCTTTAACGAACTAAGCGCTGTTGTAAATTGATTACGAATAGTAAATGGAAAACGCACTACTCCATTTATGCTTTCCTGTGCATGTCCGCGCGAACTACCTTGCTCAAACAAAATTCCAATAGCACCTTGTGCATCTGGAAACGTTGAACCTTTTCCGTAATAGAAATCATCAAAACCTTCTTGTGTATAATAGAACGATCCGATTTCATCTAATGCCTTTGCGTGAAATTCACCAATGCGTTTGGTGATCTCTAAATTCTTTTCAGGTGTGAGCGGATGATTGCGTGCTGGTACACCGGGTTGAAAAAAGAAGGTAGAGTTGGTTCCCATTTCATGATGGTCTGTGAGAAGATTCGGTTTCCATTTTTGAAAACTCTTTACCCGTGCTTGCGATTCCGGATGTTGAGCCACAAGCCAATCGCGATTGAGATCAAACCAATAATGATTGAATCGTCCGCCTGGCCAGGCTTCATTATGTTCTGTATCGTTTGGATCGGCCGAAATGGATTTACTCTTTCTTGAATTTACCCATGAACTGAATCGTTGTAACCCATCCGGATTGTAAGATGGATCAAACAATATGATGGTATGACTTAGATAGTCTTCTATTTCTTTTCCTTGTGCAGCAGCAAGATGATACGCCATTAATAATCCTGCATTGGCTCCACTGGCTTCATTACCATGAATACTAAAGCCGATGTAAAAAACAGCGGGCATATTTTTCGTATCTAAACTTCCTGATTTTGCGGCATCAGTCAGCTGCACATGTTGAGCACGAATGGTTTCAATGTTCTGGTGATTTTGAGGAGATGTTATGGTAAGCAATAGTAACGGTCGTGCTTCATGTGTATATCCTGTCACTTCTAAACTAATGCGGTCGGAGGCTTTGTCTAACGCATACATGTAATTGACCAGCCGATCGTGTGTAACATGCCATTCGCCCACTTCATGTCCGATAATCGATTGGGGTGCAGGTATTTTTGGATCGTATTGTGTGCTTTCCGGAAGGTAATAGGACAGGTCAGGTTGACCAATGGCAATCGCTGCAAACGATAACAGGAAAGTGATCGTAAGTAAAACTGGCTTCATGATGGAACTAGGTTATCTTAATAATTCATTAATTAAAGTATTCTTTTTCAAAGCATTACCCTGATTTTTATAAACGGCACATGAAGTTGTGTTAACTCTATGTAAACAAATGTGGAAAGATTTAAAGCCCCGATAAAGGTAAGTTAGTTGGCATACCATAGATTTGTGCGTCTCAAAATTCATTAACCAAACCCAATATTTATGAGGAAATTTTTACTGTTTACAATCTTTGTGGTAAGCGCGGCAAGTGCATGGGCACAAGGGGTGACTACCGCAAGTATCAGCGGAGTTATAAAAGACTCTAAAGGCGAGGAATTGCCTGGAGCAAACATCGTAGCTGTCCACGTTCCATCCGGAACAACATATGGAACATCAAGTCGTGTTGATGGTGGATTTATTATTCCAAATGCACGCATCGGTGGTCCTTATAAATTGACGGCAACATTTGTTGGTTATAATACTCAAGAGAAAGAAGGAATCTATCTTAACCTGGGTGTCACATCAAATATTAATTTCACGCTGACGGAAACAGGCACTGAACTTGCAGAAGTCATGATCACAGCCAGTTCAATTATTAATTCTGATCGTACGGGTGCGATGACTAACATCTCAACAACTCAGATTCAGCAACTCCCTACATTAAGCAGAAGTTTTAACGATTATGTTCGCTTAACCCCTCAGGCGAATGGAACAAGTTTTGGTGGAAGAAGTAACGGTTATAATAATATTACTGTAGATGGTGGTCTATTCAACAATGCTTTCGGATTGTCCGGAACGGTTGGTGGTCAAACCAACGCACAGCCAATAAGTTTGGATGCTGTTGATCAGATCACTACCAGCCTTGCGCCATATGATGTCAGAGAAGGAAGCTTTACAGGCGCAGGTATAAACGTTGTGACCCGTAGTGGTACAAATGATTTTTCAGGATCCGTTTATCATTTCTTTAGAAATGAAAACCTGGTGAATGAAAAAGTAGGAGATTTAAAAAGCCCACTAAGTTCTTTCGGTGTTAAGAACACCGGGTTTCGTTTAGGCGGCCCGATTATTAAAGACAAACTTTTCTTCTTTATCAATTACGAAGCGGAAAGAAGAGATGATCCGGGATCAACATTCTTAGCAGCAAGACCCGGGGTGACGGGAACAAACGTATCGGCAGCACAAGCTTCAGACCTTGACGGGCTGAGTACTTTTCTAAAAGAGAACTACGGCTTTAATGTAGGCCCTTATGAAAATTATAATTTAAAATCAAACAGCGATAAAGCAGCTGTAAAGATTGACTGGAACATTAACAATACACACAAGCTTACCATCAAGTACAATTATCTGGAATCATACAGGGATGTTCCTCCGAGCACAAGTGGTGCCATTGGAAACACAAGAAGCCCAGGTGTAACCGGTTTGCCATTTCTTGCGGCTTACTACAGAATCAATAATAATTTGAATTCAGTAACCGCTGAGTTGAATAGTAATTTTGGAAACAAATCTTCTAATAAATTTCAGGTAGGGTATTCCGCTTTCCGCGATTTCCGCGAAATACCAACATCTAACATTAACTTCCCTTTAGTTGATATTGGAAATGGTTCAGGCCAATTTTTGACTTCGTTTGGAACGGAGCCGTTCTCAGCAAATAACATTCTGAACACCAATGTGATTCAAATCTCGGATAACTTCGATTTATACAAAGGGAAACATACCTTATCGTTTGGTACATATAATGAGATCTACAAATTCGAGAATGGTTTTTCTCCTAACTATTATGGTTTGTATCAGTTCGCCAGCTTAGCTGATTTCTATGCAAGTGCTGCTGGTACTCCTGGAAAGATAGCAGCTTATCAGTTGAGTTATTCTGCTGCTGCTGATGGCTCATTTCCACTTGTGGAAACAAAAGCTGTTCAGTTAGGCTTTTATGCACAGGACAAATTTCAAGTGAACCAAAAATTTCATTTGACTTTCGGATTGCGTGTGGATATACCAATTATCAAGTCTAACATAGCCAGAAACGAAGCAGCCGCGGATTCTACTTTCAGAGATGGGGCAAAAATTTATACAGACCAGCTTCAAAAATCACAATTGTTATGGTCTCCAAGAATTGGGTTTAACTACGATGTAACCGGAGATGGAACAACTCAAATAAGAGGTGGATCAGGAATCTTTACGGGTCGTGTTCCTTATGTTTGGATTTCAAACCAGGCGTCAAACAACGGTGTATTGTTTGGTTCAAAAGTATATTCTGCAGCGGAAAGAACAACCCTGTTGTTTAATCCTGATGTAGACGCTTACAGACCTGGTGTAAATGGAAATCCAGCAGCGAATGCTAATCCGAGTTATAATTTAGCAGTTACCGATAAGAACTTTAAATTCCCTCAGGTTTGGAGAACGAACATTGCAGTAGACCATTCGTTTGCTGGTAACTTAGTTGCTTCCCTTGATTTTGCTTTCACAAAGGACATCAACGCAGTGTATCATCAAAATATAAATTTAGTAAACCCTACCCGCAATGCCGTTGGTGCTGATACCCGACCAATATTCTATCCGGCTACTCCGTTAAACACCGGCACATCAAACTCAACTGCAAATACTCGTATTAATTCAAATATCAGTGATGCTATTCTGATGAAGAATACGAACAAGGGATATAGTTATTTCTTAACCGCTCAGGTGAAGAAAACATTTGGCTTTGGTTTAGATGTAATGGCTGCCTATACCTACACCGAATCAAAGTCAGTGAATGACGGTGGTTCAATTGCACAATCAATTTGGAGAGACAGACAAATATCTACTGATCCCAATGCAAATGTGTTAGGTTATTTTAATACCCTTCAAAAACACAGAATCATTGCTTCGTTAAACTATCGCAAAGAATACCTTGGGCATTTTGCAACCAGCATTGGTATGTTCTATGAGTTCGCTCCTGCCAGTCGATTCTCTTATACTTATTCCGGTGATATGAATGGTGATAACTCTGGAGGTGGAGGTAATGACCTTATTTACATTCCAAGAGATCAAAGTGAGATCGTTCTTCAGGATATTACAAATGCTGATGCTACAGTGTATACAGCAGCTCAACAATGGGCCGATTTGGATACCTACATTAAACAAGATGATTACCTGAACGGAAGAAGAGGTCAGTATGCCGAACGCAATGGAGCTTATCGTCCTTGGTTTGCACAGCTTGATTTGAGAATATTGCAAGATTTCTTTATGGATATAAAGGGTAAGAGAAATAAAATTCAACTCAGTCTCGATATTTTCAATTTTGGCAATATGTTGAATTCAAACTGGGGTGTTTTAAAAACGCCAAACAGAACCACTCTGTTAACATTCAGAGGATATGATGCTACCGGACATCCTCAGTTTAACTATCCTTACTTGAATAACACGACCAAGCAAACCCTAACTGAAACTTTCCGTGATGATCTCGGTCTGGTTTCACGTTGGCAAGCACAGATTGGTATTCGTTACATTTTTGGAAATTAATGAATTTTAATCTTTAAGGAAGGAGGCCTCAAAAAGGCCTCTTTTTTTTTATACAGGGATTTCCTACTTTGACTTACCTATGTTGGCTTACTCGCGGTATATCCTTGCAATCAGTATTGTTCTACTCCTATGTCTTTCCTGCAACGATTCGCAGAAGGAAGGCCTTTATACAAAGCCCCAGGTAAAGATTGACCTGGATGCCATTGTGAAACGAGGGTATATTACTGCGCTGGTCGACAATAATTCAGTGAGTTATTTTATCTACAAGGGTCGGCCAATGGGGTATGAATATGAATTACTCCAATTGTTGGCTAAGAATTTAAAAGTCGATCTGAAAATTAAAATTACTTCTGGTGTAGATCACGCCATTTCACAGATCAATAAAGGTGAAGGCGATATTCTGGCTTTTCCACTCTCTATCAATAAATCACGGAAAGAACTGGTTGCTTTTACGCGACCTCATTTTAATTCATACCATGTTTTAGTTCAGCGGAAACCTAAGAATTGGCAAAATGAATCGCGTGAGCAAATTGAAGACAGTCTCATTCGCAACCCAGCTGAACTTTCTGGGAAAGATGTACATGTATTGAAGGGTACCAGTTTTGAATTGCGATTGAAACATTTAACAGAAGAAATGGGGGTCGATATTAATATAAAAGCCGACACACTTACTGAAAGTACAGAAGCCTTGATCGACAAAGTGGCACAAGGAGAAATTGACTACACTGTAGCAACCCATACATTGGCTCAGGTTAATTCAACCTACTATCCCAATCTTGATGTCTCAACGGTGCTCAGCGTTCCACAACAAATCGCTTGGGCTGTTCGAAAGAATTCACCTCAACTTTTGGATGCTATTAATGTGTGGTTGACTAGAATAAAAAAAGAATCCACGTTTATGGTGATTTATAACCGCTACTTTAAAAGTCCCCGAACCTCTTTGATTCATAGAGAAAGTGATTACTCATCAGTTAAAGGAAATAAGATTTCGCCTTATGATAATTTGATCAAAGCGGGTGCTGATAAATTAGGTTGGGATTGGCGTTTACTTGCAGCAGTAATTTATCAGGAGTCTAAATTTAGTCATGGAGGTGTATCGTGGGCAGGCGCTCAAGGGTTGATGCAGCTGATGCCTGAAACAGCGAAACGATTTGGAGCAGTAGATCCTAAAGATCCGGCACAAAATATTCGGGCAGGAGTTAACTACTTAGTGTACCTCGATAAATACTGGAGCAAAAATATTACGGATAAGGATGAGCGTTTGAAATTCATATTGGCCTCTTACAATGCTGGCTTATCTCACATTATCGATGCCCGGAAATTGACTCAGAAGTATAAAAAAAATCCAACACTATGGCACGACAATGTTGAGTATTACCTATCCAAGAAATCGAACCCGGCATATTACCTTGACCCGATTGCACCGGCAGGATATTGTAAATGTGAAGAGCCGATTAATTATGTTAACGATGTATTAGCGAGATTTGAGGAATATAAATTGCTTATAAAAAATTAACTATTTGTTTCAGGTTCAATGTTTAGTCAGTATTAATCTCCTTGAACCTTGAACTTGGAACCTCAGACCTTTACCGGCTTAGCTGATTTACAATCTCTTCAAAATTCAAATTCTCCCAGTTCGATTGGACATCTGGTTTCTTCATCACCCCATCCATTATCTTTTTCTGTTTTTGCCCAATGGCGTACGCTTCTGAATACCGAATGTCTTCACGGAATGTTACCATGGTGTATAATGGTATCCATTTCTCTGGATAAAGTTTGTGAAGTTTCGCTTCAATCTTTTTTCGCAATAAGAATTCTGCATCGGCTACGAGATCGCGCATCTCAATAAAATTATCCAGCGCCAGCTGAGCAATGGCATCAGCATCTGGCTTGCGCAATGCTTGAAACAGTGGAAGAACTGTATCCCAATGATCGTTGTGTTGATCAAGTAATTGATTAAGTATTCTGCAATCTTCAAAACCTGCATTCATGCCTTGTCCGAAGAAAGGGACAATTGCATGGGCAGCATCACCGAGTACTACTGTTTTATTCTTTACCCAGGGGAAACAATGCATCGTAACCAGAGAACCTGTTGGATTATCTCTGAAGTCTTCTGCAAGTGTCGGCATCATGCCTGTAGCATCCGGAAATGTTTTTTGAAAGAAGGATTGTATTTCGCTTTCCATTTTTAACCGATCGAAAGAAGCTTCACCTTCGAATGGAAGAAAGAGCGTGCATGTAAAACTTCCATCCGGATTGGGCAGTGCAATCATCATAA
This sequence comes from Chryseolinea sp., assembly GCA_039930485.1. GTDB lineage: Bacteria > Bacteroidota > Bacteroidia > Cytophagales > Cyclobacteriaceae > Chryseolinea. Next base: position 2,094 of record JBDTTT010000042.1, on the reverse strand, counting down.
AGCTTTCGCGCGGCCAAATATGCAACGCGTTTTTTTCGATCAGGTGAGTTCTTAAATCAGAGGAAGGAATACGAAGTTCTTTATAGCCGTGTTCAATGTATTGTTGAGAATAATCAAAGCGATCTGTAATTTGTAATGCCCCACGCACGGCCGAAAATGCGCCATCAGTTCCAATGATGAGATCAAACTTTTTATGTATAGTGCCTCCAAAATGTTGAAATTCAATTTCGTTTTTATCAATATCAACATGCAAGCACCGATGCTCAAAGAAAAACTCAACACCATTTTTATCGGCCTCTTCCATCAGCACCATATTCAATCCGGTTCGCGATATTGAATTAATGTATTGCCCTTGTTCACCGTAAGGTTGATAAGAAAGATTTCCTTTCAGATCATGCATCACCCGGCCGCTCATCGGAATAGCAGCTTGTTTCATGCGCTCAGCAAGTCCTACTTCTTCCAGGGCACGAAGCCCACGATTGCTCAACGCCATGTTGATGGATTTGCCCATGCCAAGAACGTGATTCCGGATGTCCATCCTTCGCTCAAATACAGAAACAGAATATCCTCGTTTTTTTAGATAGAGAGAAAGAAGGCATCCCACCAAGCCACCACCAACAATTGCGATTCGTTCTTTTTTACTTTTCATGTGTTAATTTGATTTCCGAATGTAACGAAGTTCTTGCGGATGAAAGATGATGAATGTCAGCAATGGATTTGACTTATAGTGATCGTTTGAAAATTTGCGTAAAAACAAACACATCTTCAAATGAATTATATAAAGGTACGGGTGCAATGCGAATGACATCCGGCTCACGCCAATCGGCTATTACTCCGGCTTTTGTTATACGATCAAACACCTTTCGTCCATTTTGTTTCATTAAAATAGAAAGCTGACATCCACGTTCATCGGGATTTTGTGGTGTTATGATCGTGAATTGTTTTTTCGAGGAATCTATTTCGTTCAATAAAAATTCCAGATAGCCAGTAAGCAAAATACTTTTTGTCCGAAGATTTTTTATTCCGGCTTGCTTAAAAATTTCCAGTGAAGCAAGATGTGCAGCGCTTTGAAAGATGGGTACATTCGACAACTGCCATCCATCGGCACCAGCCATAGGCTTGAAGCCCTTCTTCATTTGAAAGCGCTCTTCTTCATTATGTCCCCACCAGCCAGCAAAGCGTGGCAATGTAAAATCTTCAGCATGCTGTTCATGAATGAAGACACCTGAAATTCCACCCGGACCGGAGTTTAAATATTTATAACCGCACCATACAGCAAAATCAACATTGTGTTTGTGTAGTGAGAGTTGAACATTACCGGCAGCATGAGCCAAATCAAATCCTGCGACAGCACCTACCTTATGTGCAGCCTCTGTAATTTTTTTGATGTTGAAGAATTGTCCTGTGTAATATTGAACGCCACCAAAAATAACAAGCGCTAATTCTTCTCCATGTTCCTTTATGGCGAGGAGAATGTCTTCAGTGCGCAAGGCATATTCACCTTTGCGTGGCTTTAATTCAATCAAACCTTTGGCTGGTTTTATTCCCTGCCCGTTCGGCAGGCGGGCATGAAATTTTAACTGCGATTCAAATGCATATTGATCGGAAGAGAAAGCTCCGGCTTCAGTCAGAATTTTAAATCGCTTTTTCGTGGGGCGATAAAATGAAACCAGCATCAAATGTAAATTGACTGTGAGTTGATTCATTGCCACCACTTCACTTGGTTTAGCCCCAACAATTTCAGCCAAAACTTTCTTGGTAAATTTGTGATAATATAACCAAGGTCTTCTTCCGTGAACGTGCCCCTCTACGCCAAGTGTTGCCCAGTCTTCTAGTTCATCTTTAATAAATTTTGCAGTGGACTTCGGCTGAAGTCCCAATGAATTGCCAGTGAAATAAATCGATGGCTTACCGTTTACTTTGGGAATTAAAAATTGATTTCGGTATTTTTTTAAGGGATCAGTTTGATCGAGCTTCCTGGCAAATTGAATGGAGTTTTGAAATTTCACGTTACTTGAAGTTTATCTGGGATACATTCGTGCATTCGTGGCTAATAATTTAGTGATGCCACGAATGCACGAATAAATAACAACA
>JBDTTT010000041.1:0-42992 GCA_039930485.1 Chryseolinea sp. | reverse complement strand
AAAGATGACCGCTTCCCCAATCGGTCATAGCAGTATTCTTAATACGACTGTCTTTTGTTTTGAGTTCGTCTTTAGAAGGGAATGGAACAGAGTTAAACGAATTTACCCGTCCATCATAAGTAGCATTGATCCACAGTTGATGAATTTGATTTGCATTGCTATGAAACTTATCGAATGATAATTCATCTGTTACCCAGAGCAAAAGCAAAATGCTACAGGCCAACCCAACAGCAAGTCCGGCAATGTTGATAAAAGAATACACCGAGTTTTTTACTAAACTTCGTAGCGCGATTTTGAAATAGTTACGGAGCATGTTTTAATTGTTGGATGATGATTATTAATTGTTTGTTTCCAGTTGCCGATTCCCAGCAACTGGGAACTGATTATTCATTTCTCAAACTGTTCACAGGATTAACAGTTGCTGCTTTGATGGATTCGAAACTGACAGTAAGCAATGCAATGAGCAAGGCGATTCCACCAGCATAGACAAATACCATTATGCTGATCGGAACTTTGTACGCAAAACCTTCCAGCCATTTATCCATCGCATACCACGCAAGCGGCACGGAAATAACAAAGGCGATGATGATGAGTTTAATAAATTCAGTTGACATCAAGCCAACAATCTGGTTCACGCTTGCTCCCAGTACTTTGCGCACGCCAATTTCTTTGAATCTTCTTTCTGCCATGAAGGTAGAAAGTCCGTAAAGTCCGAGGCATGAAATGAACATGGCAATAACAGTAAAGCTTGTTATGATTCTGGATACTCTTCTGTCTTCATCATATTGCTTTTGAATGCTCTGATCAAGGAAAGAATATTCAAAGGGTGTATCACTTATCGAAGCATTCCATTTTTCCTCAATGGTTGAAACAGAGGATTTAAAATCTTCGGTGTTCACGGTCACAATCATGTTGGCAAAGTCATTGGTTGAATCAGCCATTTCAAACAATGTTGGATAGATTTCTTCTTTCAAACTTGTTTGATGGTAATCTTCCATCACACCCACTACATCGTAAGTATACTTCTTCCCTTGCCAGTCGAAGAAGAGAGATTGACCAACAATTTTATCCGGCTCAAATCCAAATCGTTTAGCAGCAGTTCGATTCACAATCACTTTGTTATTGCTTTCTGAAGTGCGGTTGTCGTTAAAGGATCTTCCGGCAACGAGCTTGATGTTCATCATTTCAAGATAGCCTTGATCCACGGTGTTACGTCTGATCAAATTGGCAGTTTCCATGCTACCTCCCGAGGTGTAAAAGTTCATGTCACTCCAAATCATGGATCCAGGAACGTACTCGGTGGCGGAAATGGTTTTAACAAAACTTTCTTTCTCCAACTCCTTCTTCAATGATTCATAACTCCTCTTTGCTGATTCTGTTCGGAGTGGCAGTACAATTTTAGAGTGTGCATCAAAGCCCAGATCTTTTTCCTGCATGTAATTAAGTTGTTGGGTGATGATTACCATTCCACACACTAAGGCGATGGCAATCATAAATTGGAAAACAACCAAAGATCTTCTTAACAAGCTTGACGAATTACCCAACGCTTGTTTACCCTTTAATACTTGAGCAGGTTGGAATGAGGATAAGTATAGAGCAGGATAACTACCTGCTAAAATACCCGTGACAATGGTAATGATGGCCAATGTAATGACAAAATATTTTGCGTTATCACTATCAAAAGAAATGGACTTTTCTGTGAGTTGATTGAAAATGGGTAACGAAGTTTGGACCATCACTACACTAATGGTTATAGAGATGAAAACAATCACTAATGCTTCTCCCATAAATTGTCTTACAAGTGATGATCTGAAAGCACCCATTACTTTTCGCAAGCCAACTTCGTTTGCGCGTTTGGTTGCTTTGGCGGTAGAAAGATTCATGAAGTTGATACAGGCAATTAATAGGATGAAGATGGCAATAGAAGCTATTACATAGAGGTAAGTAATACGTTGACTCTTATCGATTTCTGATTTTAAATAAATGTCCTTGAGTGGTTCGAGTGAAAGTGTCTTATCAATCCCCAATGCTTTCATGTCTTCAGTACCGTATTTAATCAGCACCTGATTCATCTTTTTTTCGGTCTCTTCTTTTGATTGACCGGCTTTGAGTTTTACAAAAGCCGGCATAAAGTTTTGCCCTGCCCATTCACCTTGAGCGTCATTTGATCGGAGGTAGGTTGCCATACCTGAAGAACTGGTCATGGAGATAAAGAAGTTGACTTTGTAAACACTCTTCTTATCGGTTTTATAAACACCTGTTATTTTATACTCATCCGGTTTACCGCCTTGACTAATAGAGATCATTTTGTCGAGCGCAATTTCACTTCCGAAAATTTTATGCGCGATGGCTTCGGAGATTACAACCGAGTTGGCTTCTGTTAGTGCTTTTTTTGGATTGCCCTGAACAAATTCATAACTGAGCACATCAAAAATGGTAGAGTCTGCGATGTACCCATCGGTTTCATAAAACAAATTGTCTTCATATTTGATTAAGTTCTGCGCGACACCTGGAGGATTTACCATTCGCGCTGCAGTTTCAATTTCAGGAATTTCATCGCGCATGGCGAATGCAATTGGGGGAGAGGTGGTTCCTAAATTATCCAATCCTTTCTCGGCCTGAAAGTGTGAATCGATGCGATAGATGTTTGCTAAATCTTTATGGTGCTGATCATAGCTCCATTCGTCTTGAATATAAAGTGCCAGCATTAGGCAGCATGCAACACCAATAGAGAGACCGAGTATGTTAATAACAGAGTATGACTTGTTGCGCAGCATGGTACGCAAAGCAATCTTCAAATAGTTCTGTAGCATGACAGTGGGTGTTTGACAATGTCCATTGCCAATATCAGTGCCACGACAAAATATCTCTTTTAAAGCATTTTAAGCGGTATTTAGAAAAGTATAAAAGTCAAAAGCGAACGGTGGTGTCCGCATGCGGATAGTTATTGGTAGTTAATCGTTAACCGTTAATGGGCTTAGCTTCCGAGCGTACTCATAAGCCAAGAATGGTTTAAGGTTCGAAGTTCAATATGACCACACTCGCACCACGATTAACCATTAACTCCTGGAATAATAACTAATCTCTTTCGCGTTTAATCTTAACCTTGGCCTGCGGTCCTACCTGAATCGGAACTTTTTCAATTTCAAGGTTGGCAGCTTCGATACCATAGAGTTCTTCAGTAGGTAGGCTGTGTTCTTTTAAGATGCGATAACCCTGAATGATCAGTCTGTCGAAGGTTGATATCTCACTATCGGAAGATGCCCACGAGTGGATGATGACGAATTTAAAATCGCCCATCATGCTGTATTTATGTAATGATGGGTAAGCGCTTACTAAATCAATTTCACCACTATCGGCCATGTCGTGAATGATTTGATTGAAGAGTAAGTTTACACGATGGTCCGTTTTAAATCCAAGTCTCATCCGAATGAAGAAACACTTCTTTGGAATGATCGTATCGACAGAATATTTGCTGGTAAAGGGTGTATCAACAGTGTCCACATGGAGGAACCAATACACATCTGCACGTTTTGGTCTCTTTTTAAAAATAGAGTATATAATATTAGAGTCGATATATCGCTTGCTATCCGCTACTGCCAAATACACTAAGTTGGTAGCTTCTTTCTGTACGGTTAGATCAGCTTGCAAATCCTGGATCATACCAACATAATGTTTTAAGTCAACAAATTCTGTATGACGTTCGCGCAGCCATCGTGCCCGAAGTAAGATGAACATCATCAGGAAGAATATGGAGGCAATAGTAAAAGAGAACCAACCACCGTGTGTAAACTTGCTTAAGTTAGAAATGAGGAAAGCCCCCTCAACACTAAAAAATGTAATGGCCATCACAGCAGAACGGAATCTTGATTTCTTAGCCGTAGAAAAATAATACACCAACAAAGAGGTGGTCATTAGCATGTCAAAGGTAATGGCTAAGCCATAAGCACTTTGCATTTTATCGGCCTCTTGAAAATAGAACACCACTAAGATGCAACCAAACATTAAAATCCAGTTGATGGCAGGAATGTAGATTTGTCCCTTTACCTGACTTGGATATTGAACACGTGTAGCTGGCCAGAGTTTTAACTTCATGGCCTCGTTCACTAACGTAAATGTGCCGGAGATCAATGCCTGACTGGCAATAACGGTAGCCATAGTAGCGATGATCACACCAAAGATGAGCATCCATTCAGGCATCATCGAGAAGAAGGGTATTACTTCTCCTAAAGGTTGTCCTTCTAATGTTTCAAGTATCCACGCACCTTGTCCAAAATAACTTAGCAGCAAACATACCTTAACAAATCCCCAACCTAAGCGGATGTTGGATTTGCCGCAGTGACCAAGGTCGGAATACATCGCTTCCGCCCCTGTAGTACATAAAAAGATGGCGCCTAAAATCCAAAACCCTCCCGGGTATTTCACTAATAAGTTAAAGCCATAAACAGGATTAATGGCTTTGAGAATTGCCAGATGGCCCGCCAAGTGATATGCCCCAATCGTTCCAATAAATAAAAACCAAACCAGCATAACGGGGCCAAATGTTTTGCCCACCACACTGCTTCCAAACTGCTGGAATAAAAAGAGTAATACTAAAATGACAATGACAATGGTGATGATGGTTTGATTGGTAATGCTAGGGAGGAGAGTTTTTAAACCTTCTACTGCAGAAGTTACACTGATGGCAGGGGTTATAAATCCATCGGCAATAAGCGTACAACATCCAATCATCGCTGGGAAAATAACCCAGCCTGCTTTGTACCTTCTTACTAAAGCATACAAAGCAAAAATTCCTCCTTCACCCTTGTTGTCCGCGCTAAGGGCGAGGTACACATATTTTATAGAAGTAATAATGGTGAGTGTCCAAAAAACCAAAGAAAGTCCTCCAAGAATCAGTTCTTCTGTTATGGGATGATGACCGACAATAAATCGCAGGGTGTATATAGGTGAGGTCCCAATATCGCCATAAATAATTCCCAGTGAAACCAACACACCTGCTGTTGATAAGGGCGTTAGGTGTTTGTCATTTGAAGTCGCCATACTTTGAACCCCGTCTTTCGATCGGCTCTTAATACACTAATTACAGTTAATACGGCAAACGCATTTGTCGTTTGCTATTGCTACTAATCAAAACTTGTCTGAAATAGAATTGGTACGTAAATATTCAAAAAGGCCAGTAGAAATTAGGGTAACGTCACTGGTTAAGAAAACGGGGTGTGGAAAATCCAAAGATGTAAAACGCCTTTTGGTAGTGATCGAAATGGACATGTAGGCTTGCTGCAAGCTTTAAAACGGTCGCAAATTTAACTTCCTTTAGGCAATCGCAAAAAGAAAACGATAATATCTTGGTAATTGGTAAAACAGGCCATCGGGATAATCTGCTATTTAACAGCCAAAAAAAAATATTTCAGCGAGCCTGGTCTTGAACCATCAAAATCAGGAGTACTTTTACGCCCGAATAACCCCTAAATCAAATCTTTATGCTAAAGAAATTATTATTTGCTATTCCGGTTGTTGCTCTTTTCGCAGCGTGCGATAATGGTGAAAAGGTAGCCTTACAATCTAAAGTAGATTCCCTTAAAGTTGAATTGGAAGCCAGCCAAAAAGTTGCCACTACATTAACTGAAGTGGGTGTGTTGATGGACTCCATCGATGCAAGCCGCCAGTTGTTACGCGTGAACATGGTAGAAGGAACAACCTACGATGACTACAAGTCTCGTATGAAGGATATCAATGGTTATGTAAAAGACACTCAGAAGAAAATCGATGATCTTGAAAAATCATTGAAGAAGTCGAACTCAAATGCAGCTGGGTTCTCTAAAACAATCAAAAAGCTTAAATCTGATTTAGAAACCAAGTCGAAAGAAATAGCTTCATTGCAAGAGCAGGTTGACAAATTTCGTAGCGAAAACCAAAACCTCATCACTACAGTAGGTATGCAGGAAGCAGAGTTGTCAGATAAGTCAGCTCAGATTGAAACGAAGAACCAGGAACTTGCTTTAATCGAAGCTCGTGTTCAGGAGATGATGATCCAAAGCAAGATGAGCGAGGCTGATGCATACTATGCCCGCGGTCAAGCGGTTGAAGAAGCTGCAAGACGCACGCAACTTGCTCCACGCAAGAAGAAAGAAACTTACAAAGAGGCAATCGAACTATATAAGAAGGCATTGTCTTTAGGAAAGACTGAAGCACAAGACAAAATCACAGCACTGGAGAAAAAAATCTAGTTCTGATTATTGCATAAGTGAAGAAGCTGTCCTGAAAAGGACGGCTTTTTTTTTGAGTACTGAGTATTGAGTAGTATTGTAAGAATTGACAACTTTGAACCTTGAAACACGAAGAACTCAAATCTTTCTTAAACGAAAAGGTAGAACAGTACAACCGAACGGGCTTTATTGCGAACGATCCGATTCAAATTCCACATTCATATAGTAAGAGAGAAGACATAGAGATTGCAGGTTTGTTTGCAGCTGTGTTAGCTTGGGGGCAACGCATCACCATTATTAATAAATGCAAGGACTTGTTTCATCGAATGGATAATGATCCACATCGTTTTGTTCTGCATCATTCTGAGAAGGATTTAAAATTACTGCTCGACTTTAAGCATCGAACATTCAATACAACTGATACCCTTTACTTCATTGAATTTTTAAAATGGTTTTATTCTAACCATGCATCACTTGAAGAAGCTTTCTTAGTTCCGAAAGAAGAAAAAACAGTGGAAAAAGGATTGATTCATTTTAATGATCTCTTTTTTAGTTTACCTGACTTCCCTCATCGAACACAAAAGCATATAGCAACACCTGAAAGGAAATCCACCTGCAAGCGATTGAATATGTATTTGCGTTGGATGGTTAGGAAAGATAAAAATGGAGTTGATTTTGGTTTATGGAAAAGCATTCGGACCGATCAACTGCTTTGTCCGTGTGACTTACACGTGGACCGGGTGGCACGCAAATTAAAATTGATCAAGCGAAATCAAACGGATTGGCAAACGGTCTTGGAGTTGTCAACAAACCTGAAAAAATTTGATCCCATTGATCCGATTAAATATGACTTTGCTTTGTTTGGATTGGGAATTGAAGAAGGTTGGTCGAAAGGGGTTAATCGTTAATGGTTAATTGTCTTAAAGTTTTAAAATCACCCTACTATCTACTATTTGAAGAGCTGGTTATCACGCAAGAACTTCTCTAAATTAGCTTTCTACTCTCTTCATTCGCAATTAGCTTTTTTCAGAGCGCTTCTAAATTCTAACTCCTAAATTCTATATTCTGTAAAAAAAATCCGCTCCAAGAAACTTTCTACAACCATTCGTGTAATTTGCTGCATAAGTCAGATCAATATTCTAATTTTAGGCAAATTAAATTTCGACATGAACCTCAACGTAGACGCTGAAAAGAAAAACACGTACGATGCCATTGTAGTTGGTACGGGTATTAGTGGTGGATGGGCTGCTAAAGAGCTCACTGAAAAGGGATTAAAAACTTTGGTACTGGAACGTGGCCGGATGGTGAAACATCCCGACTATCCAACGGCAACGAAAGATCCATGGCAACTTCCGTACGCTGGCCGCCCAACACAGGAAGACTTAAAACAGCAGAAAGTTCAGAGCAGAACAGGTTACACAGTTCGTCAAGACACGAAGCATTGGTTCGTTAATGATTTGGATAATCCATACACAGAAGTGAAACGCTTCGATTGGATGCGTGGCTATCACGTTGGTGGACGATCCATCATGTGGGGCCGCCAAAGCTATCGTTTGAGCGATATGGACTTTGAAGCGAATGCAAAAGACGGAATTGCAGTGGATTGGCCAGTGCGCTATAAAGATATTTCTCCGTGGTATGATTATGTTGAATCCTTCATCGGTGTCAGTGGACAAGCAGAAGGCATTCCACAATTGCCCGATGGAAAGTTTCTTCCCCCAATGGAATTGAACTGTGTTGAATTGGATTTCAAAAAATCGGTTAAGGATAAACAAGATCGATTAGTTACTATCGGAAGAGTAGCGCACGCGACAGCACCACTTCCTCATAGTCCACAACGCGGAACATGTCAATACAGAAATCTTTGCTCACGCGGATGTCCTTATGGTGGATATTTTAGTAGTAACTCCTCTACACTTCCTGCCGCTGAGAAGACCGGTAATATGACGTTGAGACCAAACTCAATTGTACATGAGCTGATCTATGATGAAAAATTAGGAAAGGCAACAGGCGTTAAAGTCATGGATGCTGAGACAGGAGAGCAAGTAGAGTATTTTGCTAAGGTAATTTTCCTTTGTGCATCCACTTTTGGTTCTACCTTCATTATGTTGAACTCCATCTCAAATCGTTTCCCGAATGGTTTCGGAAATGATAGTGGTGAACTGGGTCATAACATTATGGATCACCATCTGAGTGTTGGCGCAGGTGCTTCAGTGGATGGTTATGAAGATCAATACTATGCTGGTAGAAGAGCCAATGGATTTTACATTCCACGCTACCGAAATGTTGGAAAGCAGAAAAGTGATTACCTCCGTGGTTTTGGATACCAAGGTGGCGCGAGTCGCCAGGGATGGTCGAGTTTAGTTTCTGAATTAAGTCTTGGCGCTGATCTTAAGAGCGCAGTATCTACACCAGGTAAATGGACTATAGGTATGGGTGGTTTCGGAGAAATTCTTCCTTATCATGAAAACTTCGTAGTGATCAACAAAGAGAAGAAAGATAAATTTGGTTTGCCGACTTTGACATTCGATGCTATTCTTCGCGACAACGAATTGAAGATGCGCAAAGACATGGCCAACGATGCTGCCGAAATGTTGGAAGCAGCAGGCTTTAAGAACGTAAATAAATTCGATAGAGAAACCGGAGTAGGCTTGGGCATCCATGAGATGGGGACAGCGCGTATGGGTAAGGATCCAAAAACTTCTGTCTTGAACAAATGGAATCAGGTACATGCTTGTAAGAATGTATTTGTTACAGATGGTTCATTCATGACTTCAGCAGCCTGCCACAATCCATCACTGGGTTATATGGCGTTCACCGCACGTGCTGTTGATTATGCCGTAAGCGAATTGAAAAAGAACAATTTGTAGTTCTCGATTGAATCAGAAATTTTAAAACGAATTTTAAATAAAAGAAATATGGATCGTAGAGAAGCACTAAAACGCACAGCTTGGATTATGGGAGGTGCCGTTTCCATCCCTGCCATGATGGGCGTTCTGAAAGGTTGTGCAGCAAAACCAACCATCGATTGGAAGCCGGTTTTCTTAACTGAGAACCAAGGCATATTGGTTTCGCAAGTGGCAGAAATCATCATTCCTAAAACCGATACACCGGGAGCTAAGGAAGCTGGTGTTCCCGGTTTTATTGACTTGATGTTGAAAGATTGTTATACAAAAGAAGACCAGGATAGTTTCATCAGTGATCTTACTGCTTTTGATGAGGAAGCGAAGAAAGCGTATGGTGACGCCTTCATTGATCTAAGTGCAGAGAAGCAAACCGAGTTTGTAAAGAAGACGCATGATGCAGCGGTGAACGCTAAAGCAGAAAAGAGACCATTCATCTTAAAGTTGAAAGAACTTACCATGCTTGGATTCTTTACTTCTGAGCCTGGTGCAACACAAGTATTACAATATGTCGCAGTTCCCGGATCATACAAAGGATGTATTCCATTGAAGGAAGCGGGTAATGGAAAGACCTGGGCAACTTAGAAAATTTGAATTGCTATGTAAATGAAAATGCCTGATCACATTGTGATCAGGCATTTTCATTTACATCACTACTGATTACGAATTACCGAATACTACTTACCGTTTACAGACAACGAACCTCACCATCCAATCCCATAATCTTCTCCATGATTACTTGATCCGCCCCAGAAGCTTCCATGCTTCCAATCAAAATAGATGGCGTTAATCGGGCCTGATGTTCTGTCATCAAACGTTAGTTTATATCCCATCTGTATTAACTCCTTTCGTATCCATGAAGGTGTACTCTCATGAAGAAGAAGATAACCAGGTTTGGGTTTTCGATCTTCACCGCCCAATGATAACCAATATTGATAGGTATTGATGTTGGCTGCTTCAGATGCTTCCTGAACATCCATTCCGAACTCAACGATGTTCAAAAAGAATTGCAAAAGGTTTTGATCCTGTGTATCACCACCCTGAACTGCAAATGACAAAAATGGTTTACCATCTTTCATTGCTAATGTTGGTGTGAGGGTAACGCGTGGTCTCTTACCTGGCTCTACAACATTGAAGGGATTTAACTTTGGATCAGTAACAAAACTTTGCATCCGCTGACTCATTCCCACCCCGGTCTTTCCGGCAATGCATGAAGGTATCCAGCCGCCACTTGGTGTGATCGATACAACCCAGCCTTCTTTATCTGCAGCTTCAACAGAAGTGGTGCCGCGCCAAACCTGATCTAAATAATTTTCATCAATAGGAGAGGTGGGTGTTGCATTCGAAGCCTGGTTCCATTGTTTAATAAGATCATTGTAAGGATTTACTTTTCCTTCGTATGGATATGGATCCCCCGGAGCGACCTTCGGATCATTACGTTCCATGTTCATCGACTTCACTCTTTCTTTAGCATACTCTTTTGAGAGCAATCCTCTAATGGGTTCTTCGGGTGCATAATAAGGATCGCCATAATAAAAATCACGATCAGCAAAACTCATGTTCATCACCTGATATAATGTATGAATGTATTTGGATGAGTTATATCCCATACCTTTCAAGTCGAAGTTCTCGAGCATGTTAAGCGATTGCAAAAGCATCGGGCCTTGGGTCCATTGAGAAAGTTTGTAAACATCAATGCCTTTGTAATTTACTTTGAGAGGCTCTTCAATTTTCACATTCCAGGTTGCTAAATCTTCTTTTGTAATCAAGCCACCTTGTTCCTGACAACCGCGAACAAATTCGGTTGCAATATCACCTTTATAAAACCGATCGAAGGCCGCATAGATAGCTTCCTTTCTGTTCTTGCCTTTCTTCAATGCTTGTTGCTCTGCTTCCACCATTTTTCTCAATGTCTCTAAGAGATCAGCTTGCTTGAATATCTCGCCTTCATATGGAGCTTCACGCTTCTCGCCTAAATGAGGGAGAAAGACTGCTTTAGAGTACGGCCATTGTTTGATTCGCTCTTTTTGATTTTCCATTGAGTTGCCGGTTAGATCCATCGGGTAACCTTCAGCCAATTGCATAGCTGGAGCCAATACATCTTTCAAACTCATGGTACCGAATTCTGCGAGCATAGTGCAAAGTCCTCCTGGGGTTCCTGGTGTTACTGCTGAGAGCGGTCCATACTCCGGAGGAAAGTTCATGTTCTTACTTTTGAAGAACTCTGCAGTTGCTCCAGTAGGTGCAACACCTAGCGCATTAATGCCGATGACCTTTCCGGTTTTAGGATTATAAATTAACGCTTGTGTCTCACCGCCCCAGCTCAATACATCCCACATTGTACAGGTGCTGGCCAACATCGCGCATGCAGCATCAACTGCATTTCCGCCCCTTTGAAAAATAATCGAGCCAGAAGTTGCTGCTAATGGTTTACCCGTAATGGCCATCCAGTTTTTTCCATGAAGCACTGGCTTTTGTGTTTGCTGAGCAGTGACAATAATTGGAAGTGATACTACTAGCAGAAGAAATATCGTTCTCATAGTCATTTGTTTAAGTAATGAAAGATAACAGGAGTGTAGAGAATTTTACCTACCGATTAAAAAAATGTGAAGACGAATTGAACACTAGTAATCGACTCATGTTGTGAATAATCTCTACAATAAATTACAAACGTTGTAGATGGTGAGGATTTTTTTGCACACTATTTTGACTGGAATGATTTTATTTTTCTTCATGTCTATATGCATATCTTAAGCAGTTCATATCGTTCGTTCACCGAATGAAATTTGTTATCGGGAATGAGATGCACTCTCTTTGAATAACATTTTGAGTGGGAGCCCAAAAATTAATTTATCAATCAATTAAATAAAACACGAGACAAGAATTATGAAAATACTAAAAGTAAAACCTGTATTGTTCATGTTAACAATACTCTTATGCGCAGCTTGTACTGAAGAAATCATTTCACCTGAGATAACTGCTGGAAGTACCACTACGACAGCAACACCGACCACCCTTGCGACTGATATAAATGGGTTTCCGATTGATATTGGTGGCTCGCATACACCTTATGTACTGGGATCAACTGAGGCCAAATACGGCTATTATCTTTATCGTCCCTATAACTACTCGTTCACTACCCTTAAATATCCGCTGTTAATATTCTTGCATGGCAAGGCAGAGCGTGGAGATGGAACAAGCTCTCTTACGGTGTTGAACAGAGTATTAAACACCGGTATTCCAAGAATGATTAAAGATGGTAAGTGGAAAATTACTAACCCGATGTTGGTTGTTTCTCCGCAATTTTATGGAACAACTGGAAATCTAAATAACTGGGGTGGTGGAAATGTCTTAAACTTAAAGACGTTTATTGAATACATGATAAGTCATTATAGAGTTGATCCAAAACGCATTTACCTTACCGGATTAAGTCATGGAGGTAACGGGGTTTTTGATTACCTGACTATGCAAGATGATGCCACCAGCTATATAGCTGCAGCGGCTCCAGTCGCAGCATACGGTCCACAAGGAGGTCTTTGGAGATGTAACGAAACACCAGTATGGTCTTTTGTTGGTGAAAGTGATGTAACCAATTTTAACACAACAAAGAGTTTCACTACTAAATACAATGCGCAGGTGCCGGCACCGCTTTATCAGGCAAAACTTTCAGCCTTTAAAAATGCAGGGCATGATGTGTGGACCAGAACCTATAACGGAACTGGAATTGGTACAGCAGATCCGGTCTTTAACCCATTCAATCAGGCTCTCTTTGACTGGATGTATCTGCATAAGAGACCATAGTCAATTTTAAAATTCACTCAAATAAAAGGATCAACTCTACAAAATTTTAAGTGGAGTTGATCCTTTGTTAATTGATGAATGATGATCGTTAATTTGATTCCGTATATTTTTTGAAGTTATCAAGAATTGCTTGCCAGCCGCCTTGTTGTAAATCAATTGAATTTGTACTTTCTGCTTCAAAGGATTCAACCACTTTTGTTTCATTACCATTCGCGGCAAAGACAACCTTTACTTTTCGTCCATCACCAATAATGTATTCAATTAATTTGTGTTGTTGGACATTGGTATACACTCCTCCAAAATCAAAGCTCATACTTCCGTCTCTCGCAGCCATAGTGGCTTTAAATTGACCATCTTTTCTCAAGTCATTTTCTGAATGGGGTGTATGCCAATCATCTGAGGCATTATTCCATTTCATAATGTGTTTAGGTTCGGACCAGAATCTCCAAACTTTTTCCACAGGGGCTTTAATTAGTGCTTCTACCGTGATTACTGTTTTAGTTGCCGTATCCATAAGGTTTTGGTTTAATGTGTTTTCAAAATGTTTACACTACAAACTTATGAGAATGAATGTAACTTTGAGCTGGCGAAAAGCGACTTTTTAAAGGGTCAATTGCGACAAAACGTTTATGTTGACATGAAATTATTGACCTGATAAAAAGCCTCAATCTTGCTGAAGTTTATATTCATTAAGAATAGAATCGAGTTGTTTAAGGGGCTGAACAAAACTTTTTTTGTTCTCAGAGCGAATCGCCAGGTAGCAACTTATAAGTGTAAGTACATAGGTCAGTAACACTCCAATGACATGAGCACTTGCGCCTCCCGGCACATATAAATTGAAGGTAAGTAAGACTCCGACTGCGGCACTTAATGGAATGAGAATGGTTTCATAACGCTTCTTGAAAGTAAAAAAGCTTTCCAGAAGTTCACGTTGTTTCGATATATAATCATTGATAGAAGTTGCGTTCGCTTCGTGTAAATGTGAAGTGGCCATGCGTTTAAATTTTTTCATCAGTGTGATTGTGAAGGGAATAAACAACAAGATTCCAAAAACACCCGGACCAACAATTGTCAGATCATTAAGGTATTTTATGATGACATGACTTAAAAGTGCATACACCAATATTTGCAAAGCAAAAGATGCCCAGAAATACTGCATGGAAGTCTTTAGGTGATTGTTTACTCTGGACTTTATAATTTTCTTCAGCGACACTTCTGTATACATTCCGGGTTCTATCAAAGCATTGCTCCATTGTTTCTTTAATTCATCAAGTGTTTCCATTATGATTGTGTTAAATTATTTTCTTCAATTGAATTTCAAGTTCTTTTTTTATCCGCACCAGCCGCACGCTTATGTTGGATTTTGTAAGTCCGGTGATGCTGGCAATCTCTTCGTAGCTTAAATCATCGAGGTATAAGAGAGTGATGGCTTTATTGAGTGGATGCAAAGTGGCGATTGCCTGAAATAACATCTTTATATTTTCTTCCTGGTGTTGATTACCTTGTTCGGCTATTTCCAGATGCTTCAGTGAAAGGGATTCATTCTTGTTATTCTTATTTTTTCGATGATAGGTAAAGGCGGTATTCAAACAAACACGATACATCCATGTAGAAAATTTTGATCTGCCATCGAATTGCTCGTACGATTTCCAGAGCTGGTACATCATCTCCTGCAAAACATCTTCACGATCGCTTACATCTAAGAAGTAAACACCAGATACCTTATGCGCTATTCCAATGTTTTGATTGATCTGCTGAATAAACTGCTCGTTCAAAAGTTCGCTCTTCATATCTACTTTATAATATCACTACCTATTAGTAACAGGAATATGCAAAAAACTACATCAGATTAAGTTTTATAATTGGATGGTCCTATATTAATTGATCTGGAGAAACAGGCTGGAATAGAAAAGGGAATGCTTATGAGGCACTCCCTTTTAGGTTAGGTAGAGTAAATTTATTTTGTTCCTTACATTTTCGGTTCTCTAGATGGGTTGTCTGAAAAACCTTTTGTAAAAATTACGATATTATTTAGTCAACTCCATCATGATCATTGTATCTTCTTTTCCTTTGATATAAACTTCCAGCATAAAAACTTTATCGTAGGCATCAAATATCCGTGATGTTCTGAATTGGTACGCTTCAGTTCCCTTTATGTCTGTAATATCAAAGATCGAGTGCTTCTCAATAGATCCTGTAGCATCATCAACCTTATAGGCTGTTAAATATCCACCTCTTTGATCTACGTGTTCTTTCGGAACTTCATCCATGCTGATGTTAGCATTTTTTACATTGTCCAGATACAAGATATAGCTTGATGTTTGTCCTTTCATGTATTTAATACTCATGCCACCTTTACCAGCGTATCCAAGCTGAGTCTTTGGTAATTTCTTCATCCAGATCAACTTTCCGGTTTTGTCAAATTTTGTTGCAATCACATCACCATAATAATAAGTATTCTTCTGGCTTGTCATCCCTACACCCATCATCCCGCCACTTGACACAATATATTGCTGTTCACCAACAACAATAACGGTACCGTCAGCATTTAGAGAAAGGTCTATCAATTTCACATCGCGGATGCCTGCTTTTCCTTTGTCTTCGCGTTTTTCGTTCTTACCTATATCTCTTTTGGATTCATATTGATTAATCAAAGCAATTGGAAATTCGAAGTTGTAGTTCTCCAAAACTTTCCCATTCGGATCTATTTTAAAAACCAGGATACCATTGGTGTTGAAGCTAAGATTTCCACCACCAAAGCTGAATTTATAATCGATTCCATTAGCATAATAACCGATACAGGCAAGATTACCATCAACTGTTTCACGCAGTTTAAGTTCCTGAAACATTAACTCACCGTTAACGTCCAGTTTATTTGCTTTCACTTTCAGGTCTTTGGTGATGTTCAACAATTCAATTTTCTTAGAACTGTTAATGTAGGCGAGCATAAAAGCGTTACCGTCTTTGGTCACCCCATAGGCAAGATTGTTCATTACCTTTTCGGTATATGGCATTTTCACCTCACCGCCCCATAGCTTGTCCAGTTTAGCATCGAAAACATAAAAGCCTATAACATCATAATTTTTTGAATCATCGCGTTCCTCCGGCTTCAATCGGTAACGAATAAGGAGCTTGGAGTTGTCAAATGATTTGTAGACTTCAAAACGAATAGGCATTCCCATGGGTACCCAACTCATGCTTGCGATTTCTCCATACGAACTTACTGCAACTTCTGAAGCGGTAGAAAAAAGCAATTTTGCTGGTTGAAAAGTAGCATCAGCCATGTTCACTTCACGGGAGTAGATGTCTTCTTTTCTTTCTTTTTTGTTGAATGAGGAGAATATGTAAAATAACCGATCGCCCATCTTCAATACTTTTTGAAGTTTCATGGCATCAGGGAAATCTTCGTATTCCTTTCGGTTAACCTCCTTCATATTTGCGATTTCATATCGTTGGAGGGTAACCACTTCCCCATCCGTTTTTACTGCAATGGTGAAACCTTTACCGTCTGAAAAATACTCCTTACTTTTTGCATCCACTACCTTATACGGTTTTCCAACGGTAACCAAAAAATCTTTGGATAGCTTAACTTGCCCGAAGGCCGTGAGTTGAATGAATAGCAGAAAACAGAGTAGAATTTTTTTGTTTATCATATTGTTGATTTTTGGTTTTGTGACAATTTAGAAAATTTGATTTTAATATTAAAGCGTTTGATATCAACCGTGATCGCTAATGGTTGTAAATTTATTAGAAACGACAGTGTGTAACCGTTATGACAAGGATAAATAGTACTTTTGATTGAAGGCACCTATCAAAAAATAACAATTAGTAAATATATGAATCCAAAACTACTCCTACGAATGGCTGGTTTATTGTTTTCTGTGTTTGGACATTCATATTCCTTAGAGGCTCAACCCATGAAAGTGATGACCTACAACATTCGGCTGGACATTGCAATTGATAGTGTAAACCAATGGCCAAATCGCACGCATAAAGTCTTTGCGCTAATTAAAAAGTATGATCCTGATATCCTCGGAGTGCAGGAAGCCATTCATCATCAGCTGATGGACTTAGTAAAAAATCTTCCGGAGTATGGTTACATCGGTGTAGGGCGTGATGATGGTAAAACGAAAGGAGAGTATTCTGCTATCCTTTATAAAAAGAAACGCTTCAAAGTTATTCAAGGAAGTACATTCTGGCTTTCGAAAACTCCTGATATTCCAGGTAGTAAAGATTGGGATGCAGCTATTACACGCGTGGCTTCCTGGGGAATATTAAAAGACAAGAAAACGAAGATTGAATTTCTGATGATGAACACACATTTCGATCACATCGGAAAGGAAGCACGAAAGAATAGTGCGATGTTATTGAAACAAAAAGCGGTGGAGTTGGGTAAGAACCTGCCGGTTATTCTCACAGGAGATTTTAACTGTTTACGGGAAGAACCTCCTTACGAAACAATAATGAATCCAGAAGGTATTATGTTTATCGATGCCTTGCCAGGAACAGCAATCGGAACATTCTGTGGATTCAAAGTGAACGGTATGGAGTGTAAAGCGATTGACTACATATTTCACACGTCACAATGGATTTCATCTAACTATAATGTAATTCAGGACAATGATGGAAAGTATTATCCATCGGATCACCTTCCTGTAATAACAACGTTACAGATCAGGAAGTGATGTAAGGTGAGACTAACACTCCGTAGGTTGCTTACCACTGATGGAATTAATCCCGATGTTTTCAATCATGGCTTTGCAACCGTTCAGGGGATTTCTAATTTCGATCTTCAATTCAACCTGCCTTGAGAATTTCCCTTCTAGCCTTTCTTCTAAGCTTCATTAGCTTTTCACTTGCTGCGCAGAAGAAAAATCAAGCTTATGTGCTAAATCTTCGTCACGCATCTTCTGCCATTGTCATTGATGGTATTATGGATGAATCAGGCTGGAAGGATACCGATGTGGCGCGCGATTTCAACATGGTGTTACCGATGGACACCACTCTCGCCAACGTTCTCACCGAAGTGAGAATGACACACGATGAAGAAAACCTGTACCTCATTGCCATATGTTATAATGGAAAGCCGGGGCCTTATATGGTAGAATCACTAAGAAGGGATTTTAATTTCGGGAAGAACGATAACTTTTTACTGTTCATGGATACCTTCGATGATCAGACGAATGGATTTTCATTTGGCGCGAATGCAGCCGGTGCACAGTGGGACGGTATTATGTATGATGGTGGTAAAGTCGATTTGAGCTGGGATAACAAGTGGACATCGGAAGTAAAAAACTATGATGACCGGTGGGTTTTTGAAATGGCGATTCCATTTAAAAGTATACGGTATAAAAAAGGTATTACAGAATGGGGCATCAATTTTAGTCGCAACGATTTAAAAGCGCCTGAGAAATCAAGCTGGGCTCCGGTGCCAAGACAATTTCCAACGGCATCGCTGGCCTATTCTGGCACATTGATGTGGGATGAACCACCACCACAGGCGGGTCCAAATATTTCACTCATTCCATTTGTACTGGGTGGCGGATCACGCGATTATGAAAACAAAAAACCAACTGAGTATAGACTGGAAATAGGAGGGGATGCAAAAATTGCCATCACGTCATCGTTAAATTTAGATGTAACCATCAATCCTGATTTTTCGCAAGTTGATGTAGACAGGCAAGTAACCAATCTGGATCGCTACGAATTGTTTTTCCCGGAGAAACGTCAGTTCTTTTTAGAGAACGGAGATTTGTTTGCGAACTTTGGCTACGCCACCATTCGTCCTTTTTTCTCCAGGCGCATTGGGCTCGATGTTCCGATTAATTTTGGCGCACGTTTCAGTGGCAAGATCAACAAGAACTGGCGCATCGGTGCAATGGATATGCAAACCGATGACGTTGCATCGAAGTCTTTACCGAAACAGAATTTTGCTGTCTTCTCTCTTCAGCGAAGAGTCTTTGCGCGTTCCACCGTTGGGTTAATGTACATCAACAAACAATCACTGAACTATACTGTGCCGTCATCCGATACTATTCCCACATACTCATTATACAATAGAAATTTGGGTGTAGAATACAATCTGGCTTCTTCAAATAATAAATGGACAGGCAAGGCTACTTTTCTGAAATCATTTAGTCCGAATACGAAAGGCAATGATCTTACTCAGGCCACCAATCTTACCTATACCACACGAAAGTGGATTATTTCCTGGCAACACGAACTGGTTGGAAAAAATTATAATGCTGAAGTGGGTTATGTGCCACGCAAGGGTTATTTCAGAATATATCCTTCCATCGCGCGTTTATTTTTTCCGAAGGCGTCTATTGTGTTGAGTCACGGACCCACACTATCCTCCAGTTACTTTTTTAATGATGCCTTCAAACGAACCGATAATGAAAGTACCTTTAATTATGGATTTACTTTTCGTGACTTCAGTACGCTCAGTGGTTTTGCATCGAATACCTATGTACAAATCCTCCAACCTTTCGATCCGACACGTTCAGGCAAAGATTCACTTGAAGTGGGATCCATTCATAAGTGGAACAGCGTAGGAGGAACGTTCATTTCAAAACCACAGAAATTATTTACGTTTGGCTTCACTGCGCTCTATGGTGGATATTACGCTGATGGTACGAGACTGACGCTCACCAACGACATCGGTTATCGCATTCAACCCTATGTAAGCTTAACCGTTAGCACGAGTTATACCGATTTGCGATTACCCGATCCATGGGGGAGAACAACGTTCTGGCTGATCAGCCCTCGTCTGGATGTAACCATGACAAACAAATTGTTCTTCACCGCGTTTGCGCAGTATAACGAACAACAGAAAAATGTTAATTTAAACACACGTTTACAATGGCGATACCGACCTGCTTCCGATTTGTTTATTGTGTATACGGATAACTACCTTCCTGACAACCTGGGCGTGAAGAATCGTTCGTTGGTGTTGAAGCTGACGTATTGGTGGAACATTTAACATTGTTCCCATTCAGCCCAGTATTTATCTTTTTTAAGTTATTTGAATGATTTTGAATTCTGTACAACTTCCCTTTTCATTTCATTTGTATGGGTTAGAAAGCAATCTTACCTTGGGGAAACAATAGGGGGATATAGGCAATATTGCTTATAGCGAATTGTTGGCGCTCATTTAATCTGGACAGAGATGTTTAACATATTTAAGAAAGAAAAACTACTCCCATTACCGCCAAGTTACGATGGACTTATTAATCAAAAGGACTATAACTTAGTTGTTGAGTTATGTAAAAAATATCTTACGAAACATGACTATAAAATTATAAACATCGGGGATGGAGAGATAATTGTTGAACATGGCGACCAAGAAAAGCACTTCTACCTTGATAACTTAGTAAGGTTGCTGGCACAAAACAGCAAATTACAGTGGGAGAATTATATAAATGAACATTTTGACAAACAGAAAGAAATTCCTTTTGCGACCGACTTTTTATATAAGGACTTCGAGTATGCATCTCAATTCATAAAGGCGTATTTGAAACCAAAAGCTACATTCGAGCCTGACCAAGTGGGCGATTATGTAAATAGAGTTGACCTACCCGAGACGTATACGTTTCTTATACTCGACTTTAAGGAACAATTTCATTTTGTGCGCAGAGACAACATTGGTGAGTGGAATAAGACCGAGGAAGGGTTATTCGAAATTGGGTTTGCAAATATCTCTAACGAATCAATAGATATTAAAGAATCATTGCTTGCGGACAAATTTCCGATTTACATGTTTTTCAGCGGTGACTTTTCAGCGAGCTTTATAATCGAACTTGAACGAAACGCCATCTTTACCATTGGAACATATGGAAGCATTGTGGCAGTTCCAACAAAAGGCTCAGCTTTCATTCACCCGATAGAGAACAATCAAGTAATGGAGGTAATTGTTGCTTTAGCAGAGTTGACAAAAAAGTTTTATGACGAAGACCCAGGGAACATAACAATGGACTTTTATTGGTTTCATCACGGAAAATTTGACATTTTTCCAAATGAGCCAGCCGACAATGGATATGTAACAATAGACTGGCCGACAGAGTTAAAACAAAGATTGGGACTTGATTAAACGAGCGCCAACAAAAGCTAAATGCAATTGCGGGATGACGTTTGCCAATCAAGAGTAAATATCTATGACTTGTCCTAAAATAGGTTTACACGTAACCTCGTGTAACAATGACGATAAATTAACGTCTTGAATAAAAGACAGGCAATGAAAGTTTTTCTATTCTTTACTTTTCTTCTCACAGCTAATCTATACGCCCAGGAAACCTTTACCTCCATAAAAGGTCAACTGATTGAGAGCAAGTCAAAAGAACCAATCCCATATGCCTCTGTTTATATCAAAGGCAAGTCAATCGGAACAACCACCAATACAGAGGGAATATTTCAGTTCCATGTTCCAAACGAATTTGCCAATGACACACTGATCATATCGGCCATTGGTTATGATCATTTTATGTCCGTTACCAGCCTGATGATAGGAAAAGAAAATATAGTGATCGCATTGAAGCAAAGCACCACACTGCTCAGCGAGGTGACGGTGAGTGCAAAAAAAGAACTATCCGCAAAAGATATTGTAAAAAAAGCAGTCGCTCGTATTCCGGATAACTATCCCATGACACCCTTCATGATTGAAGGTTTTTTTCGTGACTTACAAATCGAAAATGGCAAGCCTGTAGAATTGCTGGAAGCAGCAACACGATTCAGATATAAAGATTACAATCCCGGTTATGAAGACGTGGAGATAATTGAAGTGAGAAGAAGCTTTAACAAACGACATCCTGTTAACGGAATCTATGACAGACAGAATTCCATTATTGATCTGATGGAAGACAACTATGTAAAACATCGGTTTGGCCCGATCAATACAAAAGGATGGAAATTTGAGATTGACGATATTATGACGTATGACAAGAGAACAGTATACAAAATATTGGGAGTAAAGAATCCGGTTGAAACAACCATCCTGTATATTGATAACGAAGACTTTTCAATTCTAAAGCTGGAATTAAAAATGCAAATGGTCAATGGAGAATTCTATCGAAGATACCTTAATCTCCCAGACCCCTACGGGTTACAGGAAACATCCTTCAGAATGATCTTCGAGTTTCAAAAGCTTGACGACAAAATGTATTTAAAATATCAGCGGGAAGAGGATTCATATAACTTATTCAATAAGACCACAAACGAGATTATCGTGCGGCAATCCTTTGTGAAGGAGTTATTTGTGAACAACGTGGTGAAAAACGATGCGAACAGTGCCCCCGGTCATCGAATGAATTATAACCAAAGTGTAGAAGGACAAGCCAATGCCTTTAACGCTGATTTTTGGAAATACTATAATGCACCTCTTGAAACGTCAAAGGATAGCAAAATAATTAAGCAGCTCGAGGATTTAAAATTGGAAACGGATAAGTGATAGGAGGAGAGCTGCCGCCTTTGGCGCAACACTTCTCGCGTTAGCCAAAACGTTTGCATCACTCTACGCATGGAATTATTGATTATCGCAAATCGTTTTTTTTGATCTGCATAAATACCAATGAAAGTGTTGACGTTGAGTAAGCAGTATGATAAAACGCAATAGTAATTTCATCTTCTGTCAATGTTCACCTACAATTCGTTGACATCACACTTGTACATTGAACTTTATTCGGTTAGCTCTATTAGCCCATAACCCAACATGCCTGACCAAAACTTCCTCTCCGTCCCGCAATCGATTTTGTGAGAAATAGCATAGAAAACTGTTTTTTCTGGTTTATCTTATGCCCGTATGAGAAAACTAGTTCTAAGCCTAGCAGTTATTTCTGTTCTGAGCAACTGCTCCCAGCCCAAAGAGAAAATTCCCCCAGTAACAACCATGGAAAAATCGTCCGGAAAGATGGTGGTGTATCAACTGATGACCCGCTTGTTTGGAAACAAAGTCAGTACCAACAAAACGTACGGAACGATAGAAGAAAACGGAGTAGGTAAGTTCAACGATATTAATGAAGCCGCCCTGAAATCCATTAAAGGTCTGGGGGCAACTCACGTTTGGTATACGGGAGTGCTGGAACATGCAACCCTTACCGATAACAGCAAGTTCGGCATTGCTCCTGATGATGCGGATGTAGTAAAAGGACGCGCGGGTTCGCCCTACGCCATCAAAGATTATTACGATATCAACCCCGACCTCGCGGTGGATGTAAAAAACCGGATGAAGGAGTTTGAAGATCTGATAGGCCGCACGCACTCGCAAGGCCTGAAAGTGATCATCGATTTCGTGCCGAACCACGTGGCACGAGCATATAAATCAGATGCAAAACCAGAAGGTGTAAAAGATTTGGGTCAGGATGATGACAAGACTGTTTCATTTAAGGCCAACAACAATTTCTATTACTTGCCGGGTCAATCCTTTAAAGCACCTGCTCGCGCCAACACACCAGGCGGAAAAGTAACAACAATAGATGGAAAGTTTGAAGAGACACCTGCAAAAGTTACAGGCAATGATCAGTTTACGGCAAGTCCTGGAATAAATGAATGGTTTGAAACGGTGAAGCTCAACTACGGTGTTGATATTCAGCAAAACCGTAAAACTTATTTTGAGCCAATGCCTGATACCTGGGTAAAGATGAAAGACATTTTGGTCTATTGGGCCAATAAAAAGGTAGATGGCTTTCGGTGTGATATGGCCGAGATGGTGCCGGTTGAGTTTTGGCAATGGGCGATTCCACAAGTGAAAGAAGTGAATCCTGAAATTATTTTCATTGCAGAAATTTACAATCCGGCAGAGTACAGAAATTACATACAGAAAGGTAAGTTCGATTTCCTCTATGATAAAGTTCAACTTTATGATACGCTTCGTTTTTTACTTAATGGACAACGCAGTGCAACAGATGTCTCTGAAATTCAACAGAGTCTTTCGGGCATCAATCATAATATGCTTCACTTTTTAGAAAACCATGATGAGCAACGTGTGGCATCCCGATTCTTTGCAGGTGATCAATGGAAAGCAGCACCCGCCATGGTAATTAGTGCAACGATTGACCAAGGCCCTGTTATGATTTACAATGGACAAGAAGTAGGAGAGCCCGGATTAGGTGTGGAAGGATTTCAGGTAGACGATGGACGCACCACTATTTTTGATTATTGGGGCGTGCCCGAACATCAGAAGTGGATGAACGGTGGAAAGTTTGATGGTGGATTGTTAAGTATGGAACAGCTTCAACTTCGACAATTCTATAGTGATCTTTTGAATCTTGCTCAAAAGAATCCCGCCATTACACAAGGTGAATACATTGATATCACAGCAGCGAATGATGCTAATAATTTTAAAGGCAAAGTATCGGCCTACATTCGTCATTCGGGTGATGAAAAACTATTGATCATTGGAAGTTTCAATTCTGAAGAACAAACGGTGAAAGTTAAAATCCCTGCCGATGTAGTAACGAAGCTCGGACTTGAATCAGCAGAAAACTACATCGCCCGTGATTTGTTATGGAGAGAAGCAGAGGTAGGCTTTGCCAGCGATTTTTCTTTCGAATTAAAATTGAAACCCTACAGTTCCTACATCTTTAAAATCAAATAGACTTTCATGAAGCAATTTTATGCACTCTCTTTTTTTGTACTGCTCTTTCTGTTTACGGCTTGCGATAAGAAAGAAAAAAGTGAAGTAGCTGCCTGGCCTTACGGTGTAAAGTATGAAGTGTTTGTGCGATCATTTGCTGATGGTAATGGCGATGGCAAAGGTGATTTAAAAGGCCTTACTTCTAAATTGGATTATCTTCAGGATTTAGGTGTCAATGGTATTTGGCTGATGCCCATTATGAATTCGCCTACGTATCACAAGTATGATGTAACAGATTATAAAAGTATCGATCCTGAATACGGCACAGTAGAAGAGTTTAAGAAATTTGTAGAAGAAGCACATTCGCGCAACATCAAAGTGGTGATTGATTTGATTCTCAATCACACAGGTTCAGATCATCCGTGGTTTCAAAGTGCCGTAAAAGGTAAGGACAGTCCGTATCGCGATTATTATGTTTGGGCAAAGAAGGATTCCATTCGGCAGCAGATGTCAAAGAAGACTACTTCCTTTGATTCGGATAACATCACACAATGGCATGCTGTAAACGGTGATACACTTGCTGAACATTTTTATGGTTTCTTCTGGAGCGGTATGCCCGATTTGAATTTTGACAATCCAAAAGTGCGCGAAGAATTTACAGACATTGGAAAGTTCTGGCTCAACGATTTGAATGTTGATGGCTTTCGCTTAGATGCTGCCAAACATATTTATCCCGATGATCGTGCAGAAGACAATCACGCTTTCTGGATTGAGTTCAGAAAAGAAATGGAAAAAATCAAACCCAATGTATACCTCGTAGGTGAGGTGTGGTCATCTGCAAAAGTAGTTGCTCCTTATCTAAAAGGTCTTCCTGCTCTTTTTAATTTTGATATGGGATACGCCATTACGAATGTGGTCAATGCAGGCAAAGACACCATTGGGTTAATCAGTAAGTATAAAGAGATCAGCGATTTTTATAAGACGGTGACAAGCGAATACCTTGATGCTACTTTTTTACGCAATCACGATCAAAACAGAATATCAAGTGAGTTAGGAGATAATCCCGCGAAAGCGCGAATCGCAGCTGGAATTTTATTGACGCTGCCAGGTACTCCATACATTTATTACGGAGAAGAGATTGGTATGCTCGGCACAAAGCCTGATGAATTTATTCGCGAACCTTTTATTTGGGATGTTGATAAGAAAGACGCTATGCAAACTACCTGGGAAGTTCCAAAATTCAGCACAACATCAACGGTTACTCCACTCAGCAAGCAAAAAGGTGATGATCATTCGATGTATCAATTTTATAAAAAGTTGATTCATTATCGCAATGGAAGCAAGGCGCTTACTCAGGGAGAAATTGAAAATTCAGATTTGAATATCAGTGAGGTGGTAAGCTTCATCCGGAAGTCTGGTGA
The DNA here is from genome assembly GCA_039930485.1 of Chryseolinea sp. GTDB lineage: Bacteria > Bacteroidota > Bacteroidia > Cytophagales > Cyclobacteriaceae > Chryseolinea. The sequence goes on along the minus strand of JBDTTT010000041.1, from coordinate 17,095 downwards.
AGAAGAAGTGTTGGTGTTGAACAATGTATCAGATTTTGAAGTGACCGTAAAGATCGGGGGAGGTAACGCTAAATTTGATGCCATCGATTACGATTCAGACGGAACGGCAAAACTACAGGATGGTGCGTTAGTGCTTCCTGCCTATTCTACAGTAATATTGAAATAACAAATGACGATGAATTCGATCAAGGGACAAGCGCGTGTCATTATTGAAAATGTTCAACCTCAGGTGGACGGTGGATTGTATCCGGCTAAGCGAACGATAGGAGAACGGGTAGATGTATCAGCCGATATTTTTGGTGATGGTCATGATCACATCCGAGCGCGCACGCACATGCGCAAGGAAGGTCAGTCATGGAAACAAATTGAAATGACGCCTACTTTTAATGACGGATGGAGAGCATCATTCATTGTAACCGAGAAAGGCAATTATCATTTTACTGTTTCGGCATGGATCGATCAGTTTGATACCTGGTATGATGGTTTCAAAAAGAAAGCCGCGGTTCATATTGATGTACATGTCGAGTTGATGGAAGGTGCGCAATTTCTGAGAAGACTCAATCTCGAAAGCAACGCGAAGAAACTTGAAGGAGATTATAATAAAGCGATTGAATATGTATTGGGTCCTGAGTTTGGTGAGTTAGTGCATGCGAATCCGCTTATTGAATTTGAAACGACTTATCCGAAAGAATTTGTTGTTCGGGTTGAACATACAAAAGCAAACTTTAGTACGTGGTATGAGTTATTTCCACGCTCGGCATCGCTTGAGGGAAAGCATGGAAATTTCAAAGATGTAATCAAACTTTTGCCGCGCGTGGCTTCCATGGGATTTGATGTGTTGTATTTACCCCCAATACATCCGATTGGAAAAGTAAACCGCAAGGGGAAAAATAATAATGTACGCTCCCTTCCTGGAGAGCCTGGTTCACCGTGGGCAATTGGTAGTGATGAAGGTGGACATAAATCGGTGCATGCCGAGTTAGGTACGCTTGATGATTACAAAAAGTTAATTGAAGAAGCGAAGAAACAGAACATTGACATCGCGTTAGATCTTGCATTTCAATGCGCACCCGATCATCCGTATGTAACGGAACATCCCGAATGGTTCAAGCAACGCCCTGACGGTACGATTCAATATGCTGAGAATCCACCAAAGAAATATCAGGACATCTATCCATTCAATTTCGAGACCGAATCGTGGAAAGAATTGTGGGTTGAATTAAAATCCGTCATTACATTTTGGATTGACAATGGTGTAAATATTTTCCGCGTTGATAATCCACATACAAAACCAATACCTTTTTGGGAGTGGGCAATTGCTGAGGTTAATAAAGAGTATGATGATATCATCTTTTTAGCAGAAGCGTTTACGCGTCCAAAGATCATGGATTCATTGGGTAAGATTGGATACACACAATCGTATACCTATTTCACATGGCGTGTGGACAAACAAGAGATCACGCAATACATGAATGAATTGGTGGAAGGTCCTTCACGGAATTTCTTCCGTCCAAACTTTTGGCCGAATACACCTGACATTCTTCCGTTCCATCTTCAATACCAGGGAGAAAATATTTTTATTATCCGAATGGCATTAGCGGCAACGCTTTCATCTAACTATGGAATTTATGGACCTCCTTATGAATTCTATGATAACGTTCCGATGCCGGGCAAAGAAGAGTATCATGATTCTGAAAAATATGAAGTGAAACGTTTCGATTGGAAGAAGACCAATGGCATGACGGATATTATTACCATATTGAACTATGCTCGTAAAACTCACAAAGCATTGCAATCAACCTGGAACATTCAATTCCTGACAATTGAAAATCCGAACCTTATCGCCTATATAAAAGCGACAGATGATTTATCGAATATTATTCTTACTGTAGTGAATCTCGATCCGAATGCAAGGCAGGTTGGATATGTACAATTACCAAGAGAGCGATTAAAGCTTTCAGATCGCATCAATGTAAAAGTACATGACCTAATTACAGATGATCACTACACCTGGATGCAGGAATGGAATTATGTAGAACTCGATCCATTCAAAATGCCTTTTCATTTATTTAAATTAGAAGTACACGAATCTTATATGTAACACATGAGCGCCCCTGCAAAAAGTAATGACCCGCTTTGGTTTAAGGATGCCATCTTTTATGAAGTATCCGTCCGCGCATTTTACGATAGTAATGGCGATGGTATTGGCGACTTCCAGGGATTGATCCAAAAACTGGATTACCTCGAAGATCTCGGTATCAACACGATTTGGTTGTTACCTTTTTATCCATCGCCTTTAAAGGATGATGGCTTTGATGTTACGGATCATTGTGATGTTCATCCGGATTACGGAACACTTTCTGATTTTAAATTTTTTTTAAAAGAAGCACACCGAAGGAATATGCATGTGATCACAGAACTGATTCTGAATCACACTTCCGATCAACATGCCTGGTTTAAAAGATCGCGCAAAGCAAAATCAGGATCTCGTTACCGTGATCTTTATGTTTGGAGTGACACACAAGATAAGTATAAGGAAGCGCGGGTAATGTTTTCAGAAGAGGAGTCCACAAACTGGTCGTGGGATCCGGAAGCGAAAGCGTATTTCTGGCATCGCTTCTATCGCCATCAGCCCGAATTGAATTTTGATAATGCCGAGGTTCAACTGGAGATGATCAAGATCGTTGACTTCTGGATGAAGATGGGTGTTGATGGTTTCAGATTGCCTTCCGTTCCATTTTTGTTTGAAGAGGAGGGAACCAGTTGTGAAAACTTGCCACAGACACATGTTTTCCTAAAGAAGCTTCGTAGTCACATTGACAAGCACTACAAAAATAGAATTCTTATTGCAGAAGCAAACTTGTGGCCTGAAGATGCTGCAGAGTATTTTGGAGATGGACAAGAGTGTCACATGAATTTCCATTATCCGCTTATGCCACGAATGTTTCTTGCCTTGCGTACTGAAGACAGTTATCCGATTACGGATATCATTGAACAAACTCCTGCAACACCACTCAACAGTCAATGGGCTCTTTTCTTACGTAACCATGATGAGTTAGGATTGGAGATGGTTACCGAAGAAGAAAAAGATTATCTCTTTAAGGCTTATGCAAGTGATTCGAATTTAAAATACAATGTAGGTATTCGCAGAAGGCTGGCGCCATTGCTGAATAATGATCGCAGAAAGATTGAATTACTCTATACCATTTTGATTTCCCTTCCGGGAACACCGGTAATGTATTATGGTGATGAGATTGGGATGGGAGATAACGTTTACCTTGGCGATCGCTTTGGTGTACGCACACCAATGCAATGGAACATGAATCAGAATGCAGGATTCTCTTCGGCTAATCCACAGCGATTATATCTTCCGATCATTACGGATCCGATTTACAGACATGAATCTGTTAACGTAGCAACACAAGAAGAAAATCCTTCATCACTATTATGGTGGATGAAGCATACGTTAAGTATGCGCAAGCGTCTGAATATTTTTGGAAGAGGAGATATGAAAATTATCGAAAGCTCGAATTCAAAAGTATTGGCTTTCGCACGTACACATGAAAAGCAGCGCATAATAGTAGTGGCCAACCTTTCTCAATTTTCTCAGGCTACAACACTTAGTTTGATAGAATATAAAGATTGTGATATAACAGAAGTATTTAGTCAGAATAAATTCATGAATGTTGGCGATGGTGATTATGCTATCACTATTGGTCCGTATGGATATTTCTGGTTCCAGGCAGATACGATTGAGAAGAAAGATAAATCAGAAGTAAGTGGTGAACTTCCATTGTTGAAGACCGACATTTCATGGGAGCGACTTTTTGATAATTATAATGAAGTGCGTGTATTGGAGCGAAAGATTCTGCTTCCCTTCATGAAAAAATGTCGTTGGTTTGGAGGTAAAGCAAAAGTGGTAAGTAAGATTGGATTACACCTTACCATTCCATTGAAGGTTGATCGCGATACGCATTTCCTTTCTATCATTGAAGTGAATTACGTTCAGCGATTGCCGGAGTTTTATTTCTTGCCGCTAACATTTGTTCCTGCCGATAGTTTATTAGAACGCGTAGAATACACTGTGCAAAGTGTAGTATGCCGTGGAGAGATACAAGGTAAGGCTGGTTTCATCATGGACAGCAGCTACGACAAAACCTTCCGCGATTTCCTGTTCACCAGTATGGAGAATGAATTGAAGCTGAAAGATGATAAAGGTGGTGTACTGACATTCAACGCTTCCATGTTCACGAAGATTGACATATCGAAGGGTGTTGATTCGAAAATTCTGAAGGCAGATCAGAGCAATACAGCAATCATTTACAACGATAAGTACTTCTTTAAATTCTATCGCAAGATTGAGAAAGAGATTAATCCGGATTTAGAAATCGTTCGGTTCCTTTCAGAGAATACTTCTTTCCAGAATTCACCGAAATATGCAGGTAGTGTAGAATACCTCGATCACGAAAATAATCTTATAGTCTTTGGTTTGATGCAGGAAAAAGTGGAGAACCAGGGAGAAGCATGGGGTATGTCAGTCGATTCAATCGGACGGTTCTACGAACGCGTAATTACCAAAGCAAAAACACTGAAGATTCCAAAGTTGGTGAATAAGCCAGCAATAAAATTTGAAGATGCTCCCGAAGTCATTCAGGAATTTATCGGAAGAGGATTTTATGAGCGTGTGGTTCGGCTGGGTCAACGCACAGCAGAGATGCACATTGCATTAGCTTCCGATCTATCGAATCCTGCTTTCGCTCCAGAGAAATATACAGCCAACTATCAGCGGTCAGTTTATTCATCTTTGAGAAAATTATTGAGGGATCGATTCGCGCTCTTAGAGAATTCGCTAAATAAGTTAGATGCACCAACAAAGGAACTCGCGAAGAAAGTACTCGCTATGGAGGATGTAATCCTTGAGTCGTTTAGTGAAGTGTATCAGATAAAAATTAACGCATTGAAAACACGGGTGCATGGTGATTATCACCTGGGCCAGGTTTTATTTACCGGAAAGGATTTTGTGATCATCGACTTTGAGGGAGAGCCAGGTTTCTCGTTTAGCGAAAGACGATTGAAAAAGAATCCACTGAAAGATGTTGCCGGTATGATGCGATCCTTCCATTACGCTGCCTTTGGAAAAATTCTACTGAATGAAAACTATCGCGATCGCGATGTTGAATTCTTAGAATCGTGGGCGGAGCAATGGCAGCATTATGTAGGTCGTTTCTATTTGGGTGCCTATATGGAGCGTATCGGCATGGGCGCAACGCTTAGTCATGAAGATGATGTTCTCATTCGCACATTCCTCATTGAGAAGGCGGTGTATGAATTAGGATATGAATTGAACGGCCGCCCGGAATGGATCAGTATTCCACTTCGCGGAATCTACTATCTGGTAAATAGGTACACCATGGAAAGGGAAGAGAAAAAGAAGAATTAATTATAAATGTGTCAATGTGCAGATGTGCAAATTCGGTGTTCATCAACTGCACATTTGCACATTGAATCATTGATAACCAACTAAGCTATGGCAAAGAAATCAACGAAGTCGGATAAAGGTAATGCAGAGTCATTCAGCTTGCTGACCGATTTTGATGTTCACCTTTTTAAATCAGGAAAGCACTTTAAGCTTTATGAAAAACTAGGTGCGCATTACATTGATACGAAAGAGCAACGCGGAACATACTTCGCTGTGTGGGCACCCAATGCAAAAGCAATTTCTATCATTGGCAATTTTAATAGTTGGAACAATGCGCAACACAAACTCAATCCACGTTGGGATGAATCCGGAATATGGGAAGGTTTTTTTGCGGATGTTCAGCATGGTGAAGCGTATAAGTACGCTATTCAATCCAATACAGGTGAATACTTAGAGAAGGCAGATCCGTTCGCTTCGTTTTGTGAGATGCCACCGCAGACCGCATCCATTGTTTGGAAACCAAAATACGATTGGAAGGATTCAATCTGGTTGAACGAAAGAAAGAAAGCTGCCGGCAAACCTCAGCCGTATTCAGTGTATGAAGTGCATTATGGATCATGGAGAAGAAAAGCGGAAGAAGGTGCGCGATCACTTACCTATCCGGAGATGGCCATTGAATTGGTTCAGTATGTAAAAGATTTAGGCTTCACGCATATTGAATTTCTCCCGTTGATGGAGCATCCGTTCTATGGATCGTGGGGGTATCAGCTCACCGGATACTTTGCCCCGACAAGTCGCTATGGTAGCCCTGAAGATTTTAAGTATTTGATTGATTGTTTTCATCAGGCTGGTATTGGTGTTATACTCGATTGGGTACCATCTCATTTTCCAGGAGATGCACATGGTCTATTTAATTTTGATGGAACCAATCTTTACGAGCATGCCGATCCCCGGAAAGGTTTTCATCCGGATTGGAAAAGCTACATCTATAATTACGGACGCAATGAAGTGCGTTCGTTCTTAATCAGTAATGCAATATTCTGGCTCGATCAATACCACATTGATGGTTTACGTGTGGATGCAGTTGCCTCGATGTTATATCTGGATTATTCGCGCAAAGCAGGAGAGTGGATACCGAATCAATACGGAGGTAATGAAAATCTTGAAGCCGTTTCATTCTTAAAAGAAATGAATGAAGTAGTGTATGGTCAGTTTCCAGACACCATAACCATTGCTGAAGAATCAACATCATGGTCGGGTGTTTCAAAGCCTACCTATCTCGGAGGACTTGGCTTCGGGCAAAAATGGATGATGGGATGGATGCACGATACGTTGCAATACTTCAAGTATGATTCTGTTCATCGGAAGTATCACCAGAATGAAATTACCTTCAGCGTAATGTATGCCTTCACCGAAAATTTTATGCTTCCACTTTCGCACGATGAAGTGGTACACGGAAAAGGTTCGCTGCTTGGAAGAATGCCGGGAGATGAATGGCGCAAGTTTGCCAATCTTCGATTGATGTATTCGTACATGTTCACTCATCCGGGAACAAAACTTTTGTTCATGGGAGGGGAGTTTGGCCAGTCGGCAGAGTGGAATCACGAACGCAGTTTAGATTGGCATTTGTTGGAATATGGTTTCCACAAAGGCGTTCAAAATCTTGTGCGTGATTTGAATGCTTTCTATAAAGATGAAACTGCTTTATATAGGTATCAGTTTGAGCAACGTGGGTTTTCATGGATTGATTATTCCGATCAGGAGAACAGCATCATGGCGTACCAACGTCAGGGCGATACAAAGGAAGATTTGCTTATTGTGGTTTGTAATTTTACTCCGGAAGTTCGCCAGCATTATCGGATCGGAGTTCCGTATCGCGGACAATGGAAAGAAGTTTTTAATTCGGATGATCATAAGTATTCCGGAAGTGGATTGCTAAATGGCGGGTTGCTGATGACCTCACCTGTAAAATATCATGGAAAAGATTATTCCGTTTCGCTAACGTTGCCGCCTCTTGCAATCACGGTTTTGAAATTGGAAAAGGAGTTAAATGAGTTTGATTTGGATGCGCAGGGGTCGTAGTTGAGGGTTAAGGGTTAATAGTTAATTGAAGAAAGTTTTAAGTTTGTGGTTTGAATTTTAAGTTTAATAAAATGAAAAGGAGTTGAAGATAGAATGGACTACTACCATTAACCATTAACGGATAACGATTAATTTTTAACATCAAAGAATTGGAAAAGTATATTTGTATTCACGGGCATTTTTATCAACCACCCAGAGAGAACGCATGGCTTGAAGTAATTGAGGTGCAGGATTCTGCGCACCCGTATCACGATTGGAACGAACGGATTACAGCAGAGTGTTATGCACCGAATACGGCATCCCGGATTTTGAATGAGAAAGGTGTTATTAAAAACATCATCAACAATTATTCACGAATCAGTTTCAACTACGGACCGACCTTATTGTCATGGTTAGAGACTAGTGATCCGGATACCTATAAAGCCATCATCGAAGCCGATCGGGAGAGTGTAAAGTATTTTAATGGACATGGCTCTGCCATTGCCCAGGTTTACAATCATATTATTCTTCCGCTGGCCAATCATCGCGATAAAGAAACTCAAATCATTTGGGGTATTCGCGACTTCGAACATCGCTTCAGCAGAAGGCCCGAAGGTATGTGGCTCGCTGAAACAGCAGTGGATACCGACTCGCTTGAGTTACTGGCAAAACACAATATCAAATTCACCATTCTGGCCCCTCGCCAGGCGAAGGCTATCCGGAAAGTTGGGGATGATGTGTGGAGCAATGTGATGACTGAAACGATAGACACAAAACGTCCTTATATCTGCAATTTACCCTCCGGCAAAAGCATTACACTTTATTTTTATGATGGAAGTATTGCGCAAGGTGTAGCATTCGATGGCTTGTTAAATGACGGACGAAAGTTTGCCGATCATTTGCTTGGTAAATTTGACAATCGATCAGACGAATCGCAACTCGTAAATATTGCTACAGATGGTGAAACCTACGGCCATCATCATAAGCATGGTGAAATGGCATTGGCGTATTGTTTGGATTACATTGAACGACACAAACATTCTAATCTGACCAACTATGCGGAGTTCACAGCGAAGTTTCCTGTAAAATATGAAGCACAGATACACGAAAGCAGTTCATGGAGTTGCGTGCATGGCATTGAGCGATGGAGAAGCAATTGCGGATGTAACTCGGGCGGAAATCCATGGCATCAACGCTGGCGCGCACCGTTGCGTGAAACACTTGATGGGCTGAGAGATGAGCTGATTACCATTTTTGAAAAACAAGCTGTCGGCCTTCTGCGAGATCCCTGGAAAGCACGTGAAGAATACATCAATGTAATTTTAGATCGAAACGATAATACGATCCGTAAATTTTTGAGCGATCATTGCCTGAAGAGCGTGGAACAAAATCATGTTCTTCGGTTGATGGAGGTTCAGCGTAACGCTTTGTTAATGTACACCAGTTGCGGATGGTTCTTTGATGAAATATCGGGAATCGAAACCACGCAGATTATGCAATATGCCTGCCGTGCCATGCAGTTGGTTAGTCAGGTGAGCGATTACAATCTGGAAGAAGAGTTTATGACTCGGTTAGAATCAGCTCCAAGCAACGTTGCTGCTTTGGAAAATGGTAATCAGGTTTATCAGAAATATGTATTGCCATCGAAGACCAATCTGCAACGCGTAGGAATGCACTATGCAGTGGCTTCCATATTTGAAGAAGATCCGGAATCCTTTCCTGTTTTTAATTACACTACGCAGAATGAAGTATTTGTTCGAAAGGAAGCAGGTCAACAGAAGTTGGTGTTGGGTGTAACGAAAGTTCGCTCAAACGTAACGCGTTCAGAAAAGAAATTTGCGTTTGCTGTAATTTACATGGGTCAGCATAATATCATTGGTAATATTTCGCTCGATATGGAAAGCGAGCGCTTTGCGAGTATGCAAGTACGCATGACAACCGCTTTTGATGAAGGCAGGCTCGGTGACGTCATCGGTTTAATGCAAACGTATTTTGGTCCGGAGAAATATACCATCTGGCAACTCTTCCAGGATGAGAAGCGAAAAGTATTTAATCTGATCACGCAGCAAAGCATGGCCGATCTGGAAGAATCGCTTAGAAGAATTTATAACCGCGACTATCCATTGGTTAATGCATTGGCAAATAACAGTGCACCGATTCCAAATGCGTATCGCACTACATTCGATTACATTCTCAATGCCGATTTGCTTCGTTGTTTTCAAACAGAGAAGATTAACATTCGTCAGGTAGAACGGATCATGAATGAATTGGTAAAGTGGGATTTGAAAATTGATGATACAGGTAAAGTAGAACGACTGGCAGGAGAGAGTGTCTTTAAAGAACTGAAGCGCATCAAAGCAGAAGGTGATACCGCCAAGCGTCTTGAGCGATTGAACAGATTGTTCCCGTTGCTGCGCAAGTTCAACCTCACACCAAGCCTTTATATGACTCAGAATCTCTATTTTGAAATCTCCATCCAAAACCGCGAGCATGATGGTCACTCAGCGGAATGGATAAAGCAGTTCAATTTATTAGGAGATAATTTAGGAGTGAAAGTGGAGTGACTGGATTGATTTACGAATGATATCCTGTTGATGGAATCTAGTTAATATTTCCTTCATGATATTTATATGCTATAAATCTGTATTTTCGAACAAATTAAGAGCATGGAAATAGTTGACTTTATTCTGCACGTTGATAAACATCTTCAGGATTTTATTATTGAATACGACAACCTGGTGTATGCCATTCTATTCCTGATCATCTTTGTTGAAACCGGATTGGTAGTGATGCCTTTTCTTCCGGGTGATTCGCTGCTTTTTGCTGCCGGCATGATCGCGGCTCAGGGATCTCTTAATGTAGCCTTGCTCATTCCATTGTTGTTGATTGCGACCTTCAGTGGAGATAATACCAACTATTTCATTGGCAAATTCCTGGGACATAAAGCCCTTGAGATAAAACTGTTTGGTAGAAATCTCGTCAAGAAAGAACATCTTGATAAGACCCACATGTTTTATGAGAAGCATGGACCAAAGACTGTCATCCTTGCTCGCTTTGTTCCGATTGTAAGAACGTTCGCTCCATTTGTTGCCGGTGTGGGCAGCATGTTATACAGAACCTTTATTGTGTACAGTCTGGTAGGCGCAGTACTTTGGGTTGTTGGAATTACATTAGCTGGATATTTTTTAGGTGACATACCTATTGTTAAAAATAACTTTGAGAAAGTGGTTATTGGAATTGTCCTGATATCGGTGATGCCCATCTTTTTTGAATTAGCCAAAGGATATTTTAAGAAGAGTAAGCCTGAAGCTGGGGCCTGATCGCATTCCAAATTAATCATCACGAGATCAGAATTGTAAATGAAAAAGGTTTGGCATTGCCTGATTCAACATCTTCGTGAGGACTTTCATTTCTTACTTTACGGAACTGTATTTTTATTTCTTTCTGTTACCCTTTACATCAATTACAAAATTGATTTTCTGGATAGCGTAGTCAATGTGCAATCCGATTTCAGAAAACCTTTTTATTATCTACTGATGTTTTCAAGCGGCTATTATTTTACGCTGCTGATCTACTCCTCGTTTACAAAGCAATGGGATTTCTGGAAAGTAAAACGCTTTTGGATTAAAAGCATTTTAGTGCTGCTCTTGTTAAGCATGGATGGCAGTGCTCCATTTCTGCGAACCACGATAAATGAATTTTCAAATCCCAAGCTTCAATTCTGGATTTATAAAGTAAGCTTGAACCTGATGAGTTTCTTTACAGTGATGTCACCACTGCTCCTCTATTACTTTCTGTATGACCGAAAGGAAAGGCATGTTTACGGACTGAGTGCCCGTCAATTTGATGCAAAGCCCTACTTCATCATGTTGTTGATTATGTTGCCCATCATCGTAGCAGCTTCGTTTCATATTAGTTTTATGAATCAGTATCCCATGTATAAGCATTCATCTGCTCATGAATATTTAGATGTTCCGGAGTGGGTAACAGCGTTGACTTATGAGGCAGCGTACGGATCCGATTTCGTAAACGTTGAATTTTTGTTTCGCGGATTCATGGTCGTTGGTATGATGAATATCCTCGGACGAAAAGCTGTGCTGGCCATGGCTGTAACGTATTGTTTTCTTCATTTTGGAAAGCCGGCAGGTGAGGCAATCAGTTCTATTTTTGGCGGCTACATTTTAGGTGTAATCGCTTACGAGACAAAAAGTATTTGGGGAGGTATCATTGTGCATGTTGGTATTGCCTGGATGATGGAACTTGTTGCGTTTGTTGGGCAAAGTATGAGAGACTGAATGGTTTAAGTTTATGTATTAAGCATATGAGATTGAATCCATTTAGCGTACCGAAAAGTTTCAATAATCATTTTTCTTAGATGAAGTGACATGCAGAATAAAGACCCACAGTCGAGGCAGGGCTTACACCTCATTATCAAAAATGGTCTTTCATTTGAATTTGTGTTTTCTCTTTTGGTAAATTAACCGACAGAATCTGATCGATTCCAGTCCGCAACCTGAATAGTCAATGACAAAGAAAACCGAAAAAGACATTTTGATCATCGACTTTTCCGATCGCAAAGAAGATCAGATGATTGAACTTATTATTGAATCCAGGAACAGCATTGCCATTCAAAACATCCCGCAATACGCTTTGGTCATTTTTAATGAAAAGAACTTTTTCACACCCAAGTTCATGAAGTTCCTCCGGACCGAGCAGACGGAAGCAAATGCATTGATTGTCCGGCAGGCGATCGTAGGACTTTCGAAAACACAATTGATCATTTTGAAAGGATACAATCTGATTACTAACCGCAATATAAAAGCCTTCTCCACCAAGGCAGAAGCAATCGAATATTTATTAGCGGATAAACAAAGTGCAGATGGGAAAAATTAAGAATTTAATCTGGTAATAGCCATACCACAAATGATACTCGTTGATGAGTAATTCCTTCTCAGGAGCTTAATCTTCCAGAAAATGATTTCAGACCTTGTATTTACTATGATAATTGAAAATCCTCATTCGTGTCACTCACAGTAGATATTACTTCGACCTGCATTCGTTCATTTATGGGTATTGCATTACCACTTGCATTCCTCTCCTATATAATAGTATCTTCGTTGCAGATTCTCTCTCAAATTGGACTTTCAGAAACAGATTAAAAACACTGCCCGAAAGCGAAGCGCCAAAGGAAGAGCTTGTTTACATTCCAATCTTCCTAAACTTGGCATGCACACGATCAGAGGCCAGCGCGTAAACATGATTTGTGTTTTTTAGTTAATCGAATAATGGTGTTGATATGTCTAATCCAAAACGGAACATCCTGATTATCGATGATGACGATGATGATTGCATTTTTTTACAGGAGAGCCTTTATGCAGTGGGTTTGGTGGACGGGGTCCAATACATAACCGAAACAGACGAAGCCTTGCGTTTTTTGAGCGAAACCCGTTCGCTCCCGGCATTGATCATTTTGGATGTGAACATGCCCAAAATGAATGGCATGGAATTGCTGGCGATCATTAAAAGGAAGTATTCCGTTTCGGTGATACTGTATACCACTACGTGCAGTGATGAATTGATTCTTCAATCAAAAAAAATGGGCGCTATCGACTGCATTAAAAAGGGAAATTGTTTTGCGGATAATTTAGAGTTTGCAAAGAAGGTTTTGGAAATTGTGGGGTAATTAACAGTAAAGATTTCGAATGGCACAGCGCCCCAAGGGGTTGACTAACATTTGCTTTTCTCTCTAACAAAATACTATCTTAGTTAAAGCCCGACCTTCGGTTAGTAACTGCCCATCTATGCCAAAGATTAAATGCACTACCGTTACAGAATACATAAACGCAGCGCCAAAAGAAGCACAAAAGAATTTGCAGGAACTGCGCGCAATCCTGAAGGCCGTGGTACCTAATGCTAAGGAGACGATCAAATGGAATTCACCGATACTAGAAGAAAAACGAATCCTCTTTGCATACTCGGCATTCAAATCCCATATCAACTTCATGCCAACACATTCATCCCTGGAGCCTTTTAAAGAAGCGTTGTCAAACTATAAGACTGGCAAAGACACCATACAATTCCCACACGATAAGCCACTCCCGAAAACACTGATTCGAAAGATTGCCGCTTATCGTGCCCGCGATGTAAGAGAAAATGATGCACGGTGGATGTAGCCAACGTTGGAGACCGGTGAACGATGTCCGGATTAGCCCGTCTCCCGCCTTAGTCCGCTGCGGGATACCTTACTACAACGTACACACTGGATAGACCGGGAAAAGTCTTGAATAACATTCGTCCTGCAAAAAACCACAACTCCGAAACAGCGCCTCCGTTCCTGTTGTGGTTTTGGTTAAACAACGGTTTTATTTTAGTTGGTGGGCTTTCATTTTTTGAATCGCATCGTCTTTCAAAGAAAATAAAAGCATGAGATAGCGCCTCCACCTCCATGCTTAGATAGCAACTCTGGATAACAACGGTTAGAGATATATTTATAAAAGTTGTTCTTCACTTGTTTACATCGTTTCCATTAAAACACAACTCAGGCACATGAATATTCCAAGCACCAGGAATATCCACACTATGCTGATAATAAATTCTTCTTTTAGTTGAATGTAGATGCCAGATAAATAAGATTTAGGTACCTCACGTACTGACAAGTTCCTGCGATAAATTCTCCTGCGCTCTACAACATGATAAAAAGCGAAATAGAGAATGATAAATACAATGCCGATGGTGAGTACGTTCACAACGGAAATTTTAGGTAACTGATAATTTTTAAACTATAGAATAAAACTAACGATGATTTTTAGAAAGTCAAAGACTAAATCCGGAAATTAAAATAGAATGATTGATTAGTGTTAACAACCCCCTGAATTCAGGGTAGTGATTTGCAACTTTCCTTTTTTTAGAAAGTCAAAATACTCCATGCGAGGCGTGAATACCTAAACAAAATAAATCAACACCACCAATCCCTGAATCCAGTGTTTTTTTTTACTGAACTTTTATTCAACTTCATGGAGTCTTAGCGGACGTGTATAAATGAAGTTATCACCAAAAAAGCAAAAGTATGTTGGATAATGTTGCCCTGGATGTCGTTATCGGCCTGGTATTCGTTTACCTGCTGTATTCCCTGTATGCTACAGTGATCATGGAAATGATCTCCTCCTTTCTCGGACTGCGTGGAAGAAATCTGGACTACGCACTGAAGCGAATGCTAATGGACGAGAATAAAAAAGACAATTGGTTTCTCGATCTCCTCTCGCGGTATGGGGAATCCATCGTGCAGATGACAGGCAAGTCAATGAGTATGAAAACCACTGACTTGTATACCGATTTTTTCAACCAACGCACCATTAAATATTTAAACAACGGTGGCGTAAACAATATGCCGTCTTACCTTCCGAAGGAAAGTTTTACCAAGGGTATTATAGATGCTATAAAGTCCAACGATCCCGATCTAAACAAACTCAACAACCTTATTCAAGGCCTTGAACAACTCCCGGAGTCGGAAGCCAAGAAACACATTGAGTCATTATTGACCGATGCCAACTACGATTTGAACAAGTTTAGAATATTGCTGGAGGATTGGTTTAATCATACCATGGACCGCTCCGTTGGCTGGTACAAGCGAAGTGTGCAATTGTTATTGTTCATTACCGGAATGACCCTGGCCATCATTTTTAATGTGGATACCATTGCCACAATCCGGAAACTTTCCAACGATAGAGACGCACGCGAGCAGCTGGTCAGAATGGCCACTGATTTCTCGGAGGAGAATGCACCACTGGTGGAGGCCATACGAAATAAGAAGACCACAAACGATGCTGGCAAGAAGAGTAATACGGCTAAAGCAGACACTTTAAAAATAAAGGTTGACTCCGAGTCTGCCAACGTACAAAAGGCGCTAATGAAAAGGCTGGACTCACTGGCGGAAATTAAAAACATGCTTCATGATGATATTGTACAATCGCAGAATGTTCTTTCTTCCAATTGGAATATAAATTCGATCATCAGGAAAGACGATGTAAAGCGTGACCCGAAAGATATTCACCGCGATTCCATACAAGTGCATTACAAAGATGATGAAAATGACCTGTACCTCACCGTGCATAAGTCAGTGGATAAGGATGTACTCAACGCCAGAAAACTAAAGAGCATAACGAAAGCAACAGTGTGCATCAATACCTTTTGGTATAAAGTATCGTATGTATTTAGCAGAGATCATTTCTGGGGATACTTCCTCACCGCACTTGCTATTTCATTAGGCTCACCGTTCTGGTTCGACCTGCTGAATAAGCTGGTGAAACTAAAAACATCGAAGCCCATCACCACAAGTTCCGATAGCAAAGTATATGAAGAAGAGACGACCCGGAAATCCAATCGTGCCACTTTAGATACAATAGGATGAGAGGTATTGTGTTAGACCGGATTAACCTTCGTGAACGTGCGGACGTTAATTCACGCGTACTGGATATATATGAAAAGAATACCATTGTCGAAGTGGTGGCCACGAAACCAGGAGTAGATCTCGACCAGGAGGATCTGTGGTATCAATTGAAGAACGGAGGTTTCTTATGGAGCAGTGGTGTGCGCATACACATGGAAGACTTCGACTTGCCAGAGAAGGAGCGGGAACAGTTTATGATCTGTTATCGGCAGACTAAAGATGGCGTTATACGAGAAGATCTTAAAAGCGTGCCTGCTAAATTGTCGTTTGCAAAACTTTCTCTTCCTTCCCATATCGAAAATATTCGGGCAGAGGAGTGGAGTGTCAAAGGATTTGTAAACAACGTAATGAGTTCCGTGCACGAGGTTGATCCGCAGGTAAAGCGCAAGCATGTTTTTATTTATATTCCAGGGTATCAGCTTCAATTACTAAATTCGTTGCGAACCGATCTACTCTCCAGCTTCACACTGAGTTACATGACCCATCCGCAGAACAGCATAGCCAAGGTGTTGTTCTTCTCCTGGCCATCGCAAAGTGGTCCCAAACGAGAGACGGTAGATGATCGCTCTGTGGCAGCAGGTGAAAGTTTTACAGCCAATGGTATGTTCGACTATTTAGAAAAGCTATCAATCGAGTTGAAAAAGGAAAACCGCTGCCTTAACCTCGTAGCACATTCATTTGGTCATCAGCTGCTCAATGGCATGATCAATCCAAAGAGCGGAACAGTACCACAGAAGATTTTTGAAAACGTTTTCCTGATGGCCCCCGACATCTCCTATCTTTCTGTGCAAATTAACGGGGCGTTAATAAAAAATACCATTAAGAACCCGGGGTCATCTGACACAATCCTATATGATCTTTCCAAACTCAACACGCTAGCGAACAACATCCATGTGTTTCACGATAAGTATGACTTCCTGTTGTACTCCAGCACCGTGCGTTTTGCAGGTGATAAAGATCTGAGGGATTTATCGGAGACTGGGCAATATCGAAACCTTGGCAACCACGGCAATATGCTTAAGCAACAGCCGATACACGATAATTTTCATTTCATCGATGTAGAAAATGAAGTGAAGAATAATCCGGCTGGTGACTTGTGGGATTATCCGTTCCGGGCACTGAAGGCGCGCTTCGAACGCGACATCAATGACATGCAGGACCCAACGAAT
>JBDTTT010000040.1:0-43473 GCA_039930485.1 Chryseolinea sp. | reverse complement strand
AAGAATGAAGTGGTTTGTGAGGACACAAACCACTGAATAGATTGGAATCTATACCTAACGTCTAGTGTCTAATTACTAACGTCTATACCTTAATCCCCAACTCCTTCAACTGCTCATTCGAAATAGTAGAAGGCGTATCAATCATCACATCTCTGCCGGCATTGTTTTTCGGGAAGGCAATGAAATCGCGAATGGAATCCGCACCACCAAAGAGGGAACACAATCTATCGAATCCAAAGGCAATACCTCCGTGTGGAGGTGCTCCAAATTCAAAGGCATCCATTAAGAAACCAAATTGTTTTTTTGCCTCTTCTTCCGTAAAGCCAAGATGACTGAACATCATTTGTTGTGTTGCTCTGTCGTGAATACGAATTGATCCACCACCTACTTCGGTTCCGTTGATTACCATGTCGTACGCATTTGCACGAACATCACCCGGATTCGTATCCAACAACTTAATGTCTTCTGGTTTCGGTGAAGTGAATGGATGGTGCATCGCGTGAAAGCGTTTTGATTCTTCGTTCCATTCCAATAAAGGAAAGTCAAGAACCCAAAGTGCTGAGAATTTATTTTTATCGCGTAAGCCAAGTTTTTCACCCATCAATAAACGAAGTTCGTTCAATTGTTTACGTGTGGTGTAGGTTTCACCGGCCAATAATAAAATAAGATCGCCAGGCTGTGCATTGAATTTTGTTGCCCAGGCTTTTAATTCTTCTGAATAGAATTTATCAACCGATGATTTTAATGAACCATCAGCTTTATATTGAACATACACCAATCCTTTCGCGCCAATTTGCGGACGCTTTACAAATTCAGTAAGCTCATCAATTTGTTTGCGCGTGTATTCAGCACAGCCTGTCGCGGCAATACCCACTACCATTTCAGCACTTTCAAACACAGGGAAGTTTTTTCCTTTGGTAAGTTCTGTGATCTCCACGAACTCCATTGCGAAACGGGTATCCGGTTTATCGGAACCATAGAGACGCATGGCCTCATCATATTTCATACGAGGAACGGAAGGTAATTCAATGCCTTTTACATTTTTGAAAAGATGACGAATCAACCCTTCAAATGTATTGAGAATATCTTCTTGTGTGATGAACGCCATCTCACAGTCGATCTGTGTAAACTCAGGTTGTCTGTCGGCACGCAAGTCTTCATCGCGGAAACATTTTACAATCTGATAATATCGATCGAAGCCTGACACCATCAACAATTGCTTGAAGGTTTGTGGTGACTGTGGCAAAGCATAAAACTCACCATGATGAACCCGTGAAGGCACAACAAAATCGCGCGCACCTTCTGGTGTCGATTTAATAAGCACGGGTGTTTCTACTTCAATAAAATTCTGTGCATCTAAAAACGTACGCGTTTGCTGCGCCATTTTATGACGAAGCTGAAGTTTCTCGCGCACAGGAGTTCTGCGCAAATCGAGGTAACGATATTTCATGCGAAGATCATCGCCACCATCGGTATCATCTTCAATGGTGAACGGAGGAAGTTTAGCGGCATTCAACACCGTAAGCTTCGTTACCTTTAATTCAATTTCCCCGGTAAGGATTTTATCGTTCTTCGAAAGGCGTTCCGTCACAACACCTTCAACCTGAATAACATATTCACGTCCTGCAGATCGGCCAGCCTGGAAAAGATTAGCCTCTGTCTTACCTTCCTCAAAAATTAATTGAGTTATTCCATATCGGTCGCGCAAGTCTATCCACAGCACACTACCTTTGTCGCGCTGGCGTTGTACCCAACCGGCTAGTATTACTTGTTTATTTACATCCGTCAATCGCAATTCACCGCAGGTATGGGTTCGTAACATGTGATTTTAGTTAATTTAGCCGCGAATTTAATAATACTTTGTGTGCTTGCGTGATATGATAAAAATTAAAAGTGCGATGCCTTTAGGGCTGTTTATCTTGGTATTTCTCCTCATTTCGGCCGATAAGCCGAAGTTGGTAAAAACGAAAGTTTCGGATGGTCTCACAGTTTCAATCCCACAGGGGTGGAGACCCATGGATGGGCTCGACTTTAATGAACGATACCCCTCCGTAAGAGCTCCATTGGCTGCTTATACCAACGAAGAGCGTTTGGTTGATTTTAGCGTGAACGTGTCTGCCACCCAATGGCCTGATACTGACATGGAGCTTGCTCAAAAATTCTTTAAGGCCAGTATCATGAATTCGTTCGATCGGGTCGTGATGATCGATGAGGGTGTTCATGAAATCAATAAAAAGAAATTTATCTTTTTCGAATTTGAATCTCGTGTCAATGGCATTAAACAGCGTGAGGGTTATGGAGACCCAATCGTAAAATACACCTACATTCAATACCTCATCGAGCCCGGAAAGGCCTTGGTATTCTCCTTCAATTGCCCGAATCGCGATAAGGCAGAATGGCAGGAAACGGCAAGGTTGATGATGAAAGCAATCAAGATAAAATAGTTATCAGTTAATGGTTAATAGTTAATGGTAGTAATGCATCACCATTTACCATTAACTATTAACCATTAACTTTAAAAAGTAATGGAACTATACACGGACGAATATTTCATGCGTGAGGCATTGAAGGAAGCAGCAAAGGCTCTTGAAATAGGAGAGGTGCCCGTGGGTGCTGTAGTGGTTTGCCAGAATCGTATCATCGCTCGTGCGCACAATCAAACAGAGAAACTGACGGATGCGACAGCCCATGCCGAGATGCTGGCCATTACTGCTGCAGCTAATTATCTCGGTTCAAAATATCTGAGCGAATGTACTTTATATGTTACCCTCGAACCTTGTGTAATGTGTGCCGGTGCACTACATTGGTCGCAACTTCAGAAACTGGTTTTTGGTGCGTCTGATGTTCAGCGTGGGTATAGTTTAATAAGTAGTCCGCTGCTGCATGCAAAGACTGAAGTGGTAAGAGGAGTGAAGGCGGACGAATGCAAAAAAATGGTGGATACTTTTTTTAAAAGCATTCGAAAGTAAGAGAGTGATGTGTGTTCCGATTTAGCCACATCGAAATTGACAGTGTAAATTTTAAACAAATGGAAATAAAAGGAAGAGTACTTCAACTATTGCCTCTTACAACAGGACAAGGCAAAAAAGGTCCCTGGAAAAAACAAGAGTTCATCATTGAAACACAAGCACAATACCCTAAAAAGGTTTGTCTTTCTGCCTGGGGCGATAAGGTAGATCAATACAATTTATCGATTGGTGATATGGTAAATGTATCGGTTGATTTGGAGAGCCGCGAATACAATGGTCGCTGGTACACTGAAGCACGTGCATGGAAGTTAGAGAAAGATAGCAGTGGTAGTAATGGTGGTGGTCAGGGTGGCCCGCCTCCCCCAATGGAAGAACCATTCTCCCAGGAAAATAGTGCAACTGATGATTTGCCATTCTAGGTTTTGGAGCATAGCGGGTTAAAATAAAATGAAGATACCTGTGAAAATTGAAATTTTACTGACGTCAGGATGGTTGTATATTTGATTTCAATAAAAAGTTTGTTCAACTCTAAATAAAAAAATAACAATGGCCTTTACATTACCAGCGCTTCCGTATGCATTCAATGCATTGGAGCCACACATCGATGCACGTACCATGGAGATACATCATGGTAAACATCACAATGCTTATGTAACGAATCTGAATGCAGCCGTTGCCGGTAAGCCTGAAGAAAGTTTGAGCATTGAAGAAATATGCAAGAACATTTCAAAATATCCTGCTCCAGTTCGCAACAACGGTGGAGGTCATTATAATCACAGTTTATTCTGGACAGTCCTTGGCCCGAATGCAGGTGGAGCACCAACGGGCGCGTTGGCAGATGCCATCACCGCAGCCTTTGGAAGCTTTGATGAATTTAAAACAAAGTTCGCAGCAGCAGGAACTACTAGATTTGGTTCAGGTTGGGCTTGGTTAATTGTTGGAGCAGATGGTAAGTTAGCCATCACGTCTACACCCAATCAAGACAATCCATTAATGGATGTTGCTGAAGTAAAAGGTAAACCTGTTCTTGGTTTAGATGTTTGGGAACATGCGTATTACCTCAACTATCAAAACCGCAGACCAGATTACATTACTGCATTTTGGAATGTGGTAAACTGGAGTGAGGTGGCAAAGCGTTTTGCTGCGAAGTAATATTTAGAATAGAATTAAAAAAAGGCTCTTTGAAAAAGGAGCCTTTTTTTTGAGACTAACTTTATTAACCTCATGCACCAACTAATCCTTACCCAATCGCAAGCCCGCAAAATTATTCTCCACGCATCTGGGTTATCGAAGCGTGCGCAGTTTGGAAAAGGTAAGGAAGCGGTGTACAAACTTATCAACCATCTTGGCTTCGTTCAGATCGACACCAATTACGTTGTGGAGCGCGCACATCATCATGCCATTGCAGCTCGTGTGCCTGATTATAAAACAGAATGGCTTGATCAGCTTCAGGCGGATGGAAGGATTTTTGAATTCTGGACCTATGCTGCCGGGTATATTCCTATGCGCGATTTCCGTTTCTCGTTGCCTGTGAAAGAAAGTTTTTTAACCAGAAGAAAATCATTGACCCTGGCAGAGATTAATCTAATGAAAAAGATCCTCGACAGGATTGCGCGCGAAGGCCCACTAATGGCTCGTGATTTTGAAAATGATCGCGTCACAAAAAGCTTGGGTTGGTGGGACTGGCGTCCATCGAAACTTGCTCTTGAACATTTAAATCTCGATGGAAGGCTGATAACAAGTCGAAAGAATAATTTTCAGAAGGTATATGACTTACCTGAGAATATTATTCCCAACGACATTGATATAACTATGCCCACAGAAGATGAATTTGCAAAGCACGTCATCCTTCGCTCACTGAAAGCATTGGGCATCGCATACCTTAAAGAAATTGTTTATAGAGCGCGATACGTAAAAAATTCGATAAAATCGGAGATTCAAAAACTTGTCAATTCAGGTGAAGTTTGTCAGGTAGAAATCAAGGGTCTGAAAGGTTCGCCTCTTTATATGCTTCCGGAATATAAAAAGAAGAAGATCACATTATCGAATGAAGCTTTTATTCTCTCTCCATTTGATATCTTAAATGTATTCCGACATCGGTTAAGAGACTTTTTTGATTTTGACTATCAAGTAGAATGTTTCGTTCCGCAACTCAAGCGGAAGTATGGATATTTTTCATTGCCCATATTAATAGGAGATAAGTTCGTTGCACGAATGGATTCAAAGGCAGATCGAAAACAAAAATCATTGATCATTCACAATCTTCACTTTGAATCCATCAAAGTGACAAAACCGATGGTCGCTAAGATTAGCGATATACTTAAAGCTTTTGCGAAATTCAATCAATGTGCGACAATCGTTATTAAAAAATCAAATAATAAGTCGTTGATCAAAGTGATTCATAAGACATTCACCTAATTAAAATCCTTTAGAAGTGAAAGTTAACTAAGCTGTTATATTCTTCATCCGTAACTCTTTCTAACCAGACGACCGCCCCTTCTTGTGTATTTGGGTTAATCGCTATATGGGTAAACTCACTATTTGGAGATGCTCCATGCCAGTGTAATACATTAGGAAGAATTTTGACCACATCACCTTCATGTAGGAGTTGTATGGGTTTACCTTTTTCCTGGTAATATCCGACACCATTCGTAGCAATAAGAATTTGTCCACCGGAATGAGTATGCCAATTGTTTCTTGCACCGGGTTCAAATACAACATTTCCGATTTGACAATTCAGTGTGGCATCATTGGGAAGCAATAATTTAACCCATGCAGTTCCGGTGAAATAATCCGCAGGAGCTTTGTCTCCTTTCGGAAAAATAGAGTCTTGATTTTCAGATGTTTTCATTGGGTGGGTGACTAGATGTGTTTTCTAGATCAAAAGTAGTTCATGAAGAACTGTTTTCGGTTAACAACTTCTCCCGGACTTTAAATTCTTCAATGTCAACCAATGACATGTATTTTCTAATAATGTCTTCATCAAACTCTGCTTTGTGGTTTATCTTATCCAGCAAGACACGTTGCTGTTCCAGCAGTTCAAGGTAGATGTGCTGAAAATGGAGGAGTGAGTTGGTACCGCTATTTTTTATTTCTTCAGAACCTTGACTGAAAAATGCGAGATCGAGTTTCATCCGCGCGTGAAAGTTACCGATGTGTTCATTGATGCGAAGCTCTTCTTTATACTTTTCCTCCAAATAATTCAGGGAGATGTGCGACATTTTCTTTTGAATGATGAGCTCCTGATCATGTGGAGAATAGATTTCTAACCGGCTCGTTGGTTTTACTTTTCGAATCAGCCACGGAAGCGTAAGACCTTGAACCACCAAGGTTACCAGGATCACAATAAACGTGATGAACAATATTAAATTCCGATAGGGAAATGCGTGACCTTCTTGCGCAAGCAGCGGAATAGACAAGGCAGCCGCAAGTGAAACCACGCCACGCATTCCCGCCCAGCCAAAGATGATTGGAATTTTCCACCCTGGATTCGGATCAGCCACAGTAATGAAACGCGACATGAATCGTGTGAACAACATTGCGCCTACTGTGCTGAGCATTCGCCCGATGATTAATATCAACGAGATCGCGAAGCCATACCAAATTGCCTGACCTAAACTAACTTCTTCCACCTGACTAACGATGGATGGCAATTGAAGTCCGATTAACAAAAATACAAGACCATTGAGAACAAAACCAATAGTCGACCATACATTCGATCCTTGCACACGACTCTGATACGAGAGCATCTGCTGACGTTTGCTCGACAACAAAAGACCACCTGCTACAACCGCCAACACTCCCGAAAAATGATAATGCTCTGCGAAGTAATACATGCAATAGGGCGCAAGAAAACTCAACACAATATCAATACTCGGTGTGGTGGGTAGCCAGCGATGAATGGCATAGAAAATAAATCCGATCCCGACACCGATCAATGTACCCACGATGATCACTAGAACGAAACTACCAACAGCCTGAGAGAAATGAAACTGTCCGGTGACAACAGCGATTAATGCAAATCGAAAAACGATGAGCGATGACGCATCGTTAAGTAAGCTCTCTCCTTCAATAACATTCACCAATATTTTGGGCACCTTCACCTGACGCATAATAGCGGTCGCAGAGATGGCATCGGGTGGCGATACAATTCCTCCCAACAAAAATCCAAGCGCCAGTGTAAACCCTGGAATAAGAAGATAAGATGAAAAGGCAACCACACACGAAGTGAGAATCACAATCGGAAATGCAAAACTCATGATCACGCGCTTCCATCTCCAGAATTCCTTCCATGAAGTTTGCCATGCCGCTTCGTAAAGCAGGGGAGGGAGGAAAATAAAAAATATCAATTCCGGATCGATGGTGATGTTGGAAAACGTACTGGTTA
Organism: Chryseolinea sp.; assembly: GCA_039930485.1. Taxonomy (GTDB): domain Bacteria; phylum Bacteroidota; class Bacteroidia; order Cytophagales; family Cyclobacteriaceae; genus Chryseolinea. Next base: position 36,117 of record JBDTTT010000040.1, on the reverse strand, counting down.
AACTGAGCGCTACTCCCCCCAGCACGAGCACGATTGGATATGCCAACTTAAGTTTATTGGCCAGCATGACGAGTGCGAGAATGATCAGGATGAGATAGACATATTGGATAAAGATGCTTTGCATGAGGGAAGTATTGAAAATAAAAATAATAAAAAAAGCCCGGTGATCGGGCTAATTCATTTTTTATTGATGTTACTTTTATTCGTACAGATCAACAAAACTCCTTGAGTAGTTCATCTGGTGGCTTTGTACAACTTGCTCCAGTATTAGAGCATCGGAGTTCCTAAAAGTTCTTACGCAAGGTAACTCCATAATTTCTCGGATCACCCAAATGCGCAGCACCAAAATCATACGCGTATGAAATGTACTTCTCGTTACTCAGGTTGCGTCCCCAGATAAAGAACTCCCAACCTTTAGCAGTTACTCCAACTCGTGCATTCAATAAACTGTAACCCGATTGCTTGATTGTGTTTGTCAAATCAAAATATTGATCACCAAGATACATCCATTCACCACGTAGGATCAATTTGATATTTTGTGATGTAGAAAGATTCCAGTTGTATTGCGCGGCTAACATCGAAGTAATATCCGGTGTAAACAATTGACGATTGCCTTTATAGTCAACTTCTGCTCCATTTTCAGGAAGTTTCAAAGTTGTGTATTTCGCGTTGGTGTATCCAAAATTATAATCGATTTGAAAATTCGGAAAAGGTGTTGTTGATATTTCTGCTTCGAATCCTTTGCTCTCTAATTCACCAGCGTTTCTTGTAACGGTGATGGCCTGCGGTAAAACCAGTGTAGGGACTTGTACATCCTTAGCACGGATATAAAATGCAGCTACATTAAAACGAAGTTTGTTATCCAGAAATGTTTCCTTTAAGCCAATCTCAAAGTTGCTACTGTATTCTGGTTTGTAAGACAACAGTTGTAGTTGAGAAGGATTAGAAACAAACTGGGTAAACCCACCTGTTCTGAACCCTCTTGAATAATTAAAATAGAGATTTGTGTTTTCGCTTCCACGGAAAGCAAGACCGATCTTAGGTGATATGGCATTAAAGTCTGCAGAGGAACTGGTATTCGCAAAAGTCGTTTCGATTGGATTGGTTCCAATCTGAAATTCACCCATCACGCTTTGTATTTTGTGTTCAAAGTCATAACGCAATCCACCAATCACATCGAGCTTTTCAAAAAAGGTATAGGTTGCCTGACCAAAGAAAGCATAACCCGTTGTTTTGCCCGTTCCTGTGCTGATGCTTGTTGAATCCGGAGTAGCGTCAGGGTAGAAATAAGCTACATCTTCACCATAGTGAATACCTTGTTTCACCGGACTTTCTTGATGGAATAAATAAATACCACCGGTCCATTTTAAGTTAGAAGCAGAAGCCGGTGATGTAAATTTAAATTCCTGAGTCCAGGCTTTTACAGTGTTCCATTCTTTTCCGTATTTGTTAATAATCGTTACTACATCGGCAGGTGAGAAATCTCCATCAATCGGTGTTTTATAATATCGATAGTTGGATTGATAGGTAGTCTGTGAAGAAAAGTTAAATGCTTTGCCGGAATAGTTCGCTGAAAAAGAACCGTTGAATACATTATCAACCATGGTAGTCAAGCTATTCTGATTTACTATGAAGGGATTTTCGATGGCGTCATATGACAAAGCAAACGCACCGTTATTTCGGTTTTCATTGTGTTTCACATTTAACGTAAACAACCAGGAAGGACCAGCGCTGTAGCGCAAATAGTAATTACCTAAGATGCTATGTTTTTTATCGAAATGAGAATTATCAAATTCATTCGTGTAGAATCCATTTGACCGGTCATACATTCCGGATACACCCAGAAAGAGTTTATCTTTTATTAAAGGTGTGCGAAAACCTGCACTGTATCGCTGCTGTCCAAAATTTCCAACATTGATTTCTCCAAACCCTGCTATTCTATTGTCCGGTTGTTTGGTGATGATATTGATTACTCCGCCCATGGCATTTCTTCCATACAATGTTCCTTGCGGACCTCTCAGAACTTCGATCCGTTCTATATCTGTTAACGGAGCGATGTAGGTATCCAAACTGAATTGATTAACTCCGTCTATATATGTAGCAACGGAAGGATCGTAAGAAGTAGAAGTAATACCGCGTATCGATGTCACATTTCTACCATCACCCGGATTAGAAGAATATAAATTGGGAACAATGGCTGTAATGTCTTTCGTATTCCAAATCCGATACTGCTGAATCTTTGTTGATGAAATAGCACTTACACTCAATGAAACTTTTTGAATTTCTTCCTCCGTCTTTTGCGCAGTCACGATTACATCTTCTAGTTGAGTAGCTGTTTCTGCCAGTTGAAAATTTAGAGAGGCACCTTCTTGTGTTACTTCTATTACTTGTTCAATGGTTGCAAATCCAATGGTTGATACCTGAATGTGATACGATCCGGGATTTACATCTTTTAATTCAAAACTTCCCTGTTCATCCGTTGTCGTTCCTGAATTTGTATTCAGTAAATGCACATTAACTCCTGACAGCGGTTCATCTTTGGAGGAAGTAACTTTTCCTTTTATGGATTGGCCATAAAGAAGGGCTTGAGAAAAAAGAATTAGTAATAAAGTTGTCAGGCGAATCAAATTGATAAGAGAAGCGTTGTTCCCACGATGAGACCTGTACACGGTAGTACGATTTTGCATAAATTTTAGATTAGAAAACCGGAAAGGTATCACTTCTATTTCAGTTGCTCCAAAACTTTTTTAACTAATTCTTTTTGAATTAGTTTTTAGACCAGCTTACTACATTCTCCAGCATGCGCACAAAAGCGTCTTGCTTCCAGGCTTCAGCATTATGACCTATTGAGGTGTAGAATGTTCTACCTTTTCCTGCTGTGCGATACCACGCAACCGGATGATCTTTGCCCATACCAAAATTTTTATCCTTCATCCAAAGCATATTTCCGCTTGGGTTAATTTTATCACCATCGATTGCATAGAGTATTTTGAAGCCTTTTGCTCTTGGATTTTCAAAAAATACATACCACTCGTCACTGTGTTTCCAGGTTGTAGGTAAACCTTGTGCAATCAAACTGTCAGGCACACTATTCAATCTGATATCGGTTTCTTGTAATTGAGGATCAATAGGATGATGTGAAAACTTTGAGCCCAAAATATTTTTTTCGTACCAGTCCCAATGATGGGAGTCATCGCCCGCGCCATGAATGCCGACAAGCGTTCCACCTTGCTCTACATATTCTTCGAGCGCTTTCTGTTGCTCATCGTTGAGAACTCGGCCCGTTGAGTTGTTAAAGATTACGATATCAAATTTTGCAAGCTGCTCTGCATTAAATACTCCGCCCCCTTCTGTGCTGTAAAGAAACCAGTTGTTCTTAGTTGCCAGTTCGGTGAAAACATTTTTTCCAGCCTCAATGGATTCTCCATGTCTAAAGCCGGTGGATTTAGAAAACAAGAGCACAGTTGTTTTGTCAGCAGAAAATTCAATGGATGGAACTTCCGTTTCATACGAAACAGGGAAGCCATTTTTTACTTTGTAAATGAAACCTACCATTAGCACGACCAAAAGGATTACGATAGATAGAATAACCAAAAGGAAAATCTTAAGAAATTTTTTCATATGGAGAAGACGTTATGATGAAACAATTTAATACAGTAAACCAAACCATGTCATTTTATGAGAAGTTCTGAGTGATTTTTATGGATGAAGCTTATTTGCTTTAGGATGTATACCGTCTATAATTCTGCTCCACAATTGAGTTTTAAGTTGTTCAAAGTCGCCCGCTTCATTTTTTCCTCTAGTAACATCAATATTCGAATACCACTTCTCAATAAAAAGCAGCTCGACCGCTGAAGCCGTCCCGTTTAAATAGCGATGCAATATGTTTCGGAACTCATTGTATTCCATGTGTGGAACCTATTATTATCATTTATTAAAAATTAATAAATGAAGGTATGTCCATTTTCTTTTACATTTATTAAAAATTAACAAATAATTATTGCTGAGCTGCCGAAGCATGGAAACAATCGCTGAATTCAAGGATTTTATTAAACGGGGATCCCAGACGTACCGTCCAAATACAACGGTCGATTGCGTTATTTTTGGATTTCATGAAGGTAAGCTAAAGGTCTTGCTCATGAAGAATAAGATATTTACGATGTGGTGTCTTCCAGGCGGTTATATTAAGAAGGAGGAGACGCTAGAAGAGGCGGCATCGAGAATTGCGAACTATCGAACTGGAATTAACAATCTGTTCCTGAAACAGTTTAAGGCCTTTGGTGATCCTGATCGAAATGAGGCGCACTCCGTAAACTTTCACGAGTTATCCAAATTTGTCAAGCTTGATCCGGGTAAACCGGGTTGGCTCGCTGGTCCTACCGTTTCAATCGGGTTCTATGCAATCACGGATATTCAGAATGTTAAACCAACTCCTGATTTTTTTTCAACAGCGTGCGAATGGTTTCCGATAAACAAGCTTCCGAAAATAGGGTTTGCCCAGGACGAGGTTATTCGGGAAGCTTTGTTTTCCATGCGCATACACCTTTATCATTTCCCTATTGGGAAAAATTTGTTGCCTGAAAAATTTACACTACGGGAGATCAAGGAATTTTATGAAGTGATGTCAGGCAAAGAATTAAATGCATCGAACTTTCCAAACAAATTGATTTCAATAGGTTTGATTAAGAAGACCAGTGAAACGCGACAGATTGGTGCACATCGTTCACCAACCTATTACACGTTCAATAAGAAAGCCTATGAAAAAGCATTGAAGGAAGGATTGGTTTTAGTTTAAGTCAGATGGAAAATGGATACCTGTGATCTGTTCACACAGTAAAAGAAATTTATCCTGTACGCTAATATCACCAGCCTCTTGTAAATACTTCTTTTGTTTTTGGTGATAAAAATAATGGCCACTCACTTTAGCTTGTTCATCATTACTTACCGCGAGCCACACTTGTGTTTGATAACCTTTCTCAAGATTGTCCGGTGCACCGCGACCGCCCATCTTTGTTGGTACCCAGCCGGGATCGACTGCGTTGGCATACACCTCTGACCATTTGCGTGAAACGGCCATACAGAGTATTACGTCATGTAGTTTGGTATCGGAATAAGTGGGGTAATCACTCCGATTGCTTGCATCAATATTTAAATTCTTCAGACTCGGATCACCTTGTAAATGCATACCCGAGCTGAGATAAATCAAGCGCTTAGGTTTTTGAATCAAACACGTAAGAATATAAGGTGCTAAAGTATTTACTGCAAAAATCAACTCGTTTGATGACTTATAGACACCTGCGTTATGTATTACGGCATCGAAGCTTTCCATTGCGTTAACTTCAGCAGCAAGCTTCTTAGCCTCCTCGATATTTGAAAGGTCTGCTATCAAAACTTTTTCGGCTCCTTGTATTTTACTCAATGCTTCCTTTCCGCGCTCAGCATTACGTGCATGCAAGACTACATTATGTCCCTGATCGACTAGTGACTTTGCTGCCATGTGCCCCAAACCATCCGCTGAACCCGTGATGAATATTCTTGCCATTGCTATTTATTTTATCAGATTCTGACCCCTTCGGTATTGATGCTTATTTTAATAAATCGTTCGTCATTACCCATTGCTAAATTATTCATTTAAATATTGTACCTAGTAGTTATGGAAAATATTAAAACGACTACCATTCAGAATATTTTTAGAATCGTTCTGGGACTTCTGATGATGTTCGCTGCCGTTGGACATTTTACATTTGCACGACAAGAGTTTCAGGCGCAGGTACCAGACTGGGTACCACTCAGTAAAGATTTAGTAGTTATTCTGTCCGGAGTTGTGGAGTTATTGTTTGGGGCTGCAATGGTATTTTGGTCAAAGCAGAAAGTTAATGTTGGCTTTGTGCTCGCTATATTTTACTTACTAATATTTCCAGGCAACATTGCGCAATATGTAAATAGAACGGACGCGTTCGGATTGAACACTGACCAATCACGATTGATTCGGTTGTTCTTTCAACCTGTACTAATCGTGTGGACATTGTGGTCAAGTGGTGCGCTTACATACTGGCTTCAGCGTAAGCATTCTAAATAGTAATCTACAGGAAATCATTGCAGCATGTTTCGAGAAATTGCCAAATCATCAAGTGTGTAATCTATAATTTAAATTATTTACCAACTGTTTGCTGGAGATGCGCTGGATATCTTTCTCCCTGAATTTGTATTACTGAGAATGCACTTTCTATTCCTGTAGATCATCCTGAGCCAATGTAATTTGTTCAGCTTTCATATTTTCTTCGAGGCGATGAACCTTGGTTGTACCGGGATGGGAACGATCCATAGCTACTTCTATCTTAAGATGGAGTTGTTTCAATGCCTGTGCTTCTAATGAAGTGCGCTTGATTTGATCCTCTTTTTGTGCATTTTATTGTGACTCATCCCGCGACTCGCGGGATGAGTTTTTTAGTGCAAAATTTACGTTCGAGTTGAGTATCTGTTTTTCAGAACTATATGATCCTATTCTTTATAAGTGTTGACAATATGTTCTAGTTCACTCTGCTCCACAAATCTTTGTGATACGCTTCAACTTGTGCAATGCTTCCATTTGTGCTCTTGATAAACTTCAACGGGAAGGCTTCTTTTTTATTAAAGAATTCCAGATCAGAGGTAGGTAAAAAACTAATCTCTTTGTTGTTCCAAAGTTGCTTTAGCAGAAGTCCGTTTTCTGTTGACGTGATTTCTATGTAGACCTCTTTTCCTTCGTATTGAAGAGAATACTTTCCTTCAAATGCTTTCAAGTTCTCGGAGCTAAGGCTGATCATTTTCTTTTCTTCAGGTTTTGGTCCTTTTTCCCAAAGACTTCCATTGCGTGCGGAAAGATGAGTTATTTGGCCGTCCTTTCCCTTTGTGAACTTAAAGGTGAGCATATTGCCTTTGGAGAAAAATTCTAATTCTGAAACCGGCATGAAATTTTGCTCGGCATTATCCCAAAGTTGTTTCACCACAATTTCATTTCCCTTCCGAGTAATTTGCATGCAAGATTCTTTATTCTCCTGAAGAAGGTAATATCCTTCGATGATCTCCAGTTGTCGGGTTGTAAGCTGTACTTCTTTTTTTACGATCGGCTTGTATTCTTTCACCTTGTCCAGCAAATCCCGGTTTGAAACGAATGCCTGATTGATTATGCCGTCATTATTTTTGATAAACTTAACCGTAATACCTTCTTTCGAAATGAACTCCAGGTCAGACTGCGCGGTGAAAACAAATTCTTTACCATCCCATAGCTGAATGCCTATTAAATTATTTCCACGCACAACACATTGGACAAATGCGTCTTTGCGGGTAGCGTCTTGATACTGATAATATCCTGTCATGGCTTCTAACTGTTGCTGAGACAATACCATTTCTTTTTGTGCTGGTTCAGCATTCACTTTGTCCCACACGTCCCGATTAAAGGCAAGCACTTGTACGATGGATCCATCCGGACCTTTTATGAATTTCAGCGGAAAATTTTGCTTCCGTGCATAGAATTCTAATTCAGCCGTTGGCACAAAAGTGATTTCCTGATTATCCCAAAGCTGCTTTAGAAGCAAATCATTTCCATTAACTGAAATCAGAAGGAAAAAATCTGTTCCCTTAAGATTCATCTTATACTTTCCTTCGAATGATTTCAGTTGTTGCTGTTGTTCTTTCGTTAGCGTCAAACCCTGTGCATAGGCTGGATGGATAGCAAAGTACGTGGCAATAATTAACGGAAGTACAAATGCATATTTGTACAAATGGGCGAGCGATGTTCTTTTGGAGTTCATCATTTTGATTCGGAGTTTAAGTTTGGAAGAATTGAATAGATTGGTAAGTGGATACGTTTCAGTTTGTAAACACGTTTGGAGTATACTGAACTGATAACTTTTTCTGTCGACACCAGTATGCAGCACTTGTTCATCGGCCAGATATTCCAGATTAAGTTTTACATATTGTTTTAAGAATATCATGATCGGGTTGATCCAAAGAAAGATGTGGGCGATTTCTGTTATGAGAATATCAAGCGTATGATATTGCCGGATGTGCACTTTTTCGTGCGTGATTACCTGATTTAATTGTTCAGCGTTGTATTGCGATTTGTTAATGACGAGATGATGGAAAAACGAAAAGGGCGACAACTCTTCAGTATGCTCGCAATAACTAATCCCATCCTGCCTTCCCTTCTTGGTCTTTCGTATTAATAATAAAAGATTGACCACTTGAAGCACAAATCGAATCAACAATGTAAGAGTAACTAACAGATAGAGTCCAAATACTATTTCTTTGACTGATAGTGTCGATATGAAATTGGCGGGAGACTGTTCAGCCAGCTCAAAACTATTAGTAGCAATCGTGTTATTCCCTTCGATTGACGATGCTATACTAAAATTATTATATAGGTCATAGAGTGAATTTAATCCCGTGACCTCATGCTGCAATTGATTAAGACCTGGAGTATTAATAACAGGAGTGATGGGCAGGATCAAGGCGAGTACTAATGATCCCATAAGGAACAGCCTGTTGAGTTTAAAAAACTTTTCCTTCTTCAGCAGAAGATAATAAGTCAGAAACAGAATTGAAATAACCACATTGACTTTTAGCCAGTAGATCACGAACGTTTCCATATTTATTTATTTTTTCCTTCAATCATTTTGATAATTTCCTTCAGCTCCTCAACCGATACTTCTTCTTCTTCAGCGAAGAAGGTGACAACGTTTTTCATTGAATTTCCAAAGAGTCCCGCCAGCAAAGGTTTCACAAATCGATTGGTATATTCTTTCTTGGAAATAGCAGATGAATACCGGTAGGTAGCTCCAAAATCTTCATACTTCAGAAACCCTTTGTCCGCTAATCTTTTCATCGTTGTTGCTACTGTATTAATATGAGGTTTAGGATTGGGTAGCTCTTCCCGTACATCTTTTGCAAAGGCTTTTTTGAGTCGCCAGATGATTTTCATCAGGGATTCTTCTTTTTCGCTCAGTCGTTTCATATAGTAATTATACAACGATAATTGTAATTTACAAACTACAACTGTAGTTTGTTTAAAATCTTTTCTTTTATCAGGATTTCACGCGCATTGTGTTATGCTGCATTTGAGGGAACGAAACTCTGAAAAGTCTAATACATCTGCACTTGGATGGGGTTGCTGAAGAAATGGCTTTCGATATTGTCTATCCACCAATAAAAAGCGTAGTTTCATACGAATTAACCAGACGATTATGATCAAAGTAAATTTGCAACACCCCACAAAAGTCCTGAGCTCAGGTTACCACGATGCCAGTAAAGCATTCAATGATTTGCAGGAAATTATTGAAAGCAGCTCGATCAAAAGTTTCACAGCGGAAGATAAGAAGAGTGCACTTGCTGAAATCAAGAAGCTTGACAATGCATTCAAACTTTTACAGGAAGCACGTGAGCGGTTTGATGGACTTAAAAAGGAATTTGAAGAGAAAACCAGTTTCCTGAATTAGAAAATAGAGGAGTGGTGATTGCGTTGGGCTGGATTGATTTACTAAAATTAGAAACGTGACAGCTTCATTTGCGTCAGCATCTGCATGACCTACGATGTTGACCGATTAAATTTCTACTTCAGGCTGCAAGGTCTTGCAAATAGAATTTTGATGTATATCTTCACGTTCTATTAAAAGGAAACCAACGTTTTATAAATTGGAACTTTACCTAAACCCCTTAATTAATTTATGATTATTTACGGTAGCACTCCGGTGCACTTACGATCCGCACAACCGCCCACAGCCGTATGCCCAAGCTGTGGCCAAACGGGTACTATTATTTTAAGTGCATACAGCAAACATGCGCATGTTTTTTGGATTCCATTATTTCCCATTGGTGGGCTGGGTATATCCCAATGCCAGCATTGCAAGCAGACACTCGAAGAGAAAATGATGCCTGTCGAACTTAGACGGGAATACAACAATGTGAAAGCTGCAACCCGGGTTCCGATCTGGCAATTTTCTGGCCTTGCCCTGATCGGTGTTATCATTATATGGATTACCTATAGCAATGGTGAGGACAAGAAGAAACAACTAGAGTATATTGCCAATCCCGCAGTAGGGGATGTGTATAAATACAAAACAGATAGCCGAAACTACTCTACCTTAAAAGTGATTTCCGTTTCTGCAGACAGTGTTTTTGTTTCTCCGAATGATTATGAAACGGATAAAATGTCGGGCGTCAACAAAATTGATGTAGCTGAAAACTATCCTGAGGTTATGTATGGTATTTCGAAAGGTGATTTGAAGGAAAAATATACAAGCGATAATATTTACGACATTGATCGGAATTAATCTTCGTGTTCAGGCAGAATTTCTCTCTCAAAATTCTGACTAAGGACACTTGTTTATTATTTGGACTCAAATTAATATAGCTAAAGCGTTTTAGTGCTTCTACTTTGATCTGCGGTTGGTGCTGTTGCGCGCTTGGTCTGGTGTATTTCAAACGAAAAGTGTGCACGCGCTTTTAAAGCCACTGATACATTAACCGCTACGCGCGGTTAATGTATCAGTGGCTTTATTGTTACTCATCCCGCGTGTCGCGGGATGAGTCGTTTGCTTCATAGCGAGGTATGTGAGTATCGTTCTGACTTGTCGCTTTATTGTGACGCATTCCGCGAGTCGCAGGATTAATTTTTCTGTTGAAAGAGTGATGTGGTGTTGATATCTCTGAAGTTGAGAATTAAGCCTCATCGGGACGTCAGTATGGTAGACTTAAATAGTGTGAATAAGAAAGTGCCGTAGGCACGAAAGTATCTGGGGATCCGCAAATATCTCATGGTGCAAGCGTCCCGCTTTCGAGAATCAACGGGAGACAAAGTTCTAAGCGTGACGCTTGATACTTTTAGGCACAAGCGGGACGCTTGCGCCAGATGGGGTCGCTACAGCATTTTATGCATAGCTTTATTTTGACTCATCCCAGAAGTCGCGGGATGGAGAGACTTGTGCTCTTTGTTTGCATTCTTCAGACAGAAATGTGAACTTCAAATACCTAAACTTTATTTCATTTTTGTAAGGCTCCAACAAATTAAAATAGTACGATAAAACATGACAACCGTAAATCCCTATCTAAGCTTCAAAGGTAATTGCGAAGAAGCATTCAACTTCTACAAATCAATTTTTGGTGGCGACTTTCAATATGTAGGCCGTTATAAAGATGCGCCAGTAGCAGACCAGAAAAATTTTGCAAGTGAAGGTGCTGATAAAATTATGCACATCTCTTTGCCCATCAGTGAACAAACCATTTTAATGGGCTGTGATAGCATGGAAGCATTCGGACAAACTACGCTCGTTGGAAGTAATATTTCACTCACCATCACCACAGACAGTAAACTAAAAGCAGACCAGATATTTAAAGGACTTTCTGCCGGAGGAAAAATTAAGATGGAAATGAATGAAACGTTTTGGGGAGCATACTTCGGAATGTTTACGGATAAGTACGGAATTCATTGGATGATTAACTTTGAATCGCAAGGGAAATAAAAAACAAATGCGCAATATCAATAAGAGTTGAGGAAACTTTAATTCATAAAAAAAATTGCCTTTCTGCCTCCATCTGGTACAAGCGTCTAGCTGGTGTCTTGCGCCATATAGGCTGAAAAAAAATAACGTGGTTCTGAAAGCTTTTAATTTAAAAATTATTATTAACGTTCGTTAATAATTACCTTTGCCCCCAGCTGCGTTTACTATCAACGTTGTTACAACAATGTGATCACAAAAGAGTCAAGTAACGTACCGTCCCCTAACAACTCTTTATTTTTTACATCTTTTACATCGCCCACTGATCATTTGGAGATTCCTGAATATTTAGTTCTGAAGCGTGATGGAGCACCCCATGCCCTATGTAGCTTGGCTGCAGAAGAGTTACAGCTGCATCTAAAAACGCAGAAAGTATGGAATCATAATTTTGGCCTCGCAGAAAACGATACAAGTATCATCATTGGAAAAATGTTTGGTGTGCTGGCAGTGATGACATCCGACCAGCAACTCGGCTACCTTGCAGCATTCTCCGGCAAACTGGCAGGCGGCAATCATCACACAAAGTTTGTTCCACCTGTTTTTGACAGTCTTACTGCGAATAGTTTTTTGAATCTGGGTATGGAAAAACTAAATCGTATGAATGAGGAGGTAAAAAAACTAACTGCAGGAAAATCCGAAGGAACGAATGAGCAACTTGATAATTTAAAAACAGCACGAAAAAAATATTCCGTTTTGCTACAACGTAAATTGTTTGATCAATATTATTTCCTCAACCAGGCAGGCGAGGAGAAGAGTCTTAATGACATCTTCAAAAATGCTTTGCGGAAAAATCCACCCAGTGGTGCGGGCGAATGTGCAGCACCAAAACTATTGCAGTATGCCTTTCAGCACCACATGAAACCCCTGGCGCTGGCTGAATTCTGGTGGGGACAATCACCAAAATCCGAAGCCTGGAAACATGGTCATTACTACCCTACCTGCAGTGAAAAATGCGAGCCAATCCTGGAACACATGTTATCCAAATAATAAGTTTCAATACCGAAATGATGTACGTTTTTCAGCTGACCAGCCTGACGCCTGGAACTTTCAGGTGGAAAAATTAAGAGATGGAAATGAATGAAACGTTTTGGGGAGCGTACTTCGGGATGTTCACGGATAAGTATGGAATTCATTGGATGATTAACTTTGAATCGCAAGCGAAATAGAAAAACGATCATACAATATTTAAAAGTGCAGCACGCATATTGGTGAAGAACACCAACATGGGCTGAGAAAGTTTGAGGGTTACAGTATCCAATTTTACTAACTTTCGTTGTAGCTACTTATGCAGTTTCTTCCCTCTAATGTTTTAAAACCCTTTGTAAAAAGTTATTCCATTATAACGATTGATAAAGACCTGAAGAATGAAGTATTCTATCCGAGCGGATATGTTGATCTTGCTATCAATATTTCAAATGGAAAGGCAGCAACGATAATTGACGGACACTTTAGAAACATGCCTAAAGTAGAAGTACTTGGGCAGCTTACTGTTCCCACACGACTTACAGTTGCAAAAGATACTACGGTGATCATTGCAAGAATTTACCCGTATGCCAACTCGCTCTTTTTCCCAAACTCGATTTCGGATTTTACGAATTATGCTATTGATCTGCATGGATTATTTGCAAATGAATCCAACGTGTTCCACGATACTTTAATTCATAAGGACTCTATTGAGAAAAAGGTAAAGACACTCGATTTGTTCCTGACTCAAAAATTGAGGAAGAATGAAAAAATGTACAAAAAGACAAAAGTCATTGAACAGATATGCCGTTCGATTCGCACCGAAGACAAACTATTCGATATTCAGAATTTATCCAACCAATATGGATTTTCAGAACGCTACATTCAAAGATTATTTATTGACACTGTAGGATTAACACCAAGGTCATTTTTTAATATTCATCGATTTAATAAAAGTCTCAACCTTGTGTTATCATCGAATCAGCATCTTACATCAATTGCCTATGATTGTGGTTACTACGATCAGGCGCATTTTATAAAAGAGTTCAGGAAGTTTACAGGTATAACGCCATCCGAAGCACGTCCATCGCTCTCCGAAGGAGGATTGGAATTTCAACAGACCGTAAACATTGGATTATAGCTTCTGCGTAAGCATTAGGATTTTAAGCAACGGCTTCAATCAGGCATCCCTGCTATAGAAAGAACAGTTGAGAGATGCCTGATTGCGTTTTACTTTATTGGCTGGTGACTGCTGCTGAACATGTCCCTGTACATTTTCCAACCGTCCTGGGTCTTCTTCCAAAGCACTAATACTTTTCCATCGTCAAGTTTCTTTCCGTTAAGATCAAAAATCTCGTATAAACCTTCCTCTGTTACGTATTCATTGCCATCACCGTATACGTTTAGAGTTGTGAACTTACCGTGGACGGGTGGCGTTTCTTTAAAAAACTTTAGTATTCCTTCCTGGCCACACAAAGCAGGAGCATTAGGTGGTAATATACAGGCATCTTCTGAATACCGGCTCAGTATCGATCCATCATTTTTAAGGGCTAAGTCTGAGTAGATCGCATTACTTGAAGCGATTGCTTTTCTGGCCTCTTCTAACCGAGCGTTTTGTTTTGACTGGGCATTACAGATTGCAGTAGCCGAAATCAGTAACATTAAAAGGGTGATTCTTTTCATAGTCGTAATGATTTGTTTTGACAAATAAAGAATCGGTTAGAAATATAAAATTGTATAAAAACGAACAAAATGAAAAAATCTACACTGACACAAGTGTCTTGCTTGTGGCCAAAGAATCAAGCGTCACGCTTGGTCAGTAACCATTAGTAGTTAGTTGGTTAAGCGAGACGCATCAATTCGAATAAGCATCCCGTCTGAGGTGGGACGCCAGTTATTCAATATGTAAATGCATCCTTGTTATATTTTCCTTTATATTCTATTGGCGACATTCCTGTAATTTTTCGAAACACTTCCCGAAATGCTTTTACATCCGTGTAGCCAACTTCATACATTACCTCATTGATTGTTTTGCGACTACTTTCAAATGCTTTTTTTGCGGATTCAACTTTTACCCGTTGTGAATACTCAACAGGTGTATTACCGGTGGCCTTTATAAATCGCCTGTCAAAGTTTCTCCTGCCAACAGAAAATTTAGTGGATAATTCTTCCATCGTTATTTTTTCTTGTAAGCGACTTTCAATAAAGGTCTGTGCTTTTTTTACCACCTCATCGTCATGCAATTTCTGACCGGTAAAAATGGAAAAGGCTGACTGACTGTTCCTGTCCATTTCAATTTGAAAAACTTTAGAACAGAAGATGGCCGTTTGTCTGTCGTAATATTTTTCCACCAGGTAAATAATCAAATTCAGAAATGAATACGCTCCGCCATTGGTATAAATTCCATTTTCATCGGTAATCAGTTTATCAGGTTGCAGATTCACTTTAGGAAACATCGTTCTGAAATTTTCAGCGGCAGACCAGTGTGTAGAGCAACTCTTGCCATCTAACAATCCGCTTGATGCCAGCATAAAGGTACCTGTGCATATAGAGGCGATCTCAGCACCGTGTTTATATTGTTTCGCTATCCAATCAATTAACAGTTTATTTTCCTTAACGGCCTTATGATAGTTGTGATTCAAAGAAGGAATAATAATAAGATTGGTTTTCTTAATGGCCGAAATGTTAGTATGTGGCTTTACCGCAAACAAACCATCATAGAATTCTACTTTTTTTGAAACACCTGCCAATTGTATTAAAAATAATTCCTTCTTACCGTTTTGTTTCCAATACGCATTTGCTCTTGTAAATATTTTGTAAGCCCCCACAATGCTGCTGAGGTTATTGCCTTGTCCGTTGGGAACGAGTATGGTGAGTTTCTTCATTACAATATTTCTGACAAAGGTAAGAACATGCCTTGTCCAAATCAACCCACTACAATGTCCATTTAGCACCCCCTGCAAGTAGACTGTTGACTATACTTTTGTCGGGTAATTAAATAATGCGAGATGAGAAAAATACTTGTTTCTCAATTTCTGACGCTTGACGGAATAATGGACGGTCCTGAGAAATGGAATCCGGAATATTCAGGTGACTCAGAAGTTGTACATGAAATTCTGGCTGACCTTTCAGCAAGTGATTTGCTTTTACTCGGCAGAACAAGTTACGATTTCTTTGCTGCCCGGTGGCCGTCCAGAACGAATGCAATGGCCGATTACTTCAACAATCTTCCCAAGCTTGTTGTTTCCACAAGGCTGCAAAAACCAGAGTGGAATAACACCACCATAATACGTTCCACAGCCGTTGAAGAGATAAAGAAGCGAAAGGAGCAACCAGGAAAAAACATTCTTGTGATTGGCAGCCATAAACTTGTACAAACACTCATGAGCGAAAACCTGATTGATGAATACAAACTTTATGTATATCCACTAACACTAGGAAAGGGGAAGCGACTCTTTGAACAGGGTGCAGCAGAACAAGCATTGGAACTGATTTCTGCAAAGCGATTTGCATCGGGTGTGGTGTCGATAATGTATCAATCCGGAAAATAATTTGAAGAATTCAAAATATAAAACGATAAAATATGAGCAAAAAAGATTTTACAACAACTCTTTTGGTTGATCAATCACCTGAAGAAGTTTTTAAAGCAATTATCAATGTTCGGGGTTGGTGGTCGGGATATTATTCTGAGCAATTTGAGGGCGGTACTAAAAAAATCAATGATGAGTTTAGTTTTCGTGCAGGGGAAGGTGCGCACTACAGCAAACAAAAATTAGTAGAGGTAGTGCCCGATAAAAAAATAGTATGGCTCATAACGGAAAGTAAACTTAGTTTCCTGGAACAAACAGACGAGTGGACGGGAACAAAAGTGATTTTTGATATTACAAAAAAAGGCACAAAAACTCACCTCACCTTTACCCATCAAGGTTTAACTCCGGAAGTAGAATGTTATGACGCCTGCTCACCTGCCTGGAGACAGTATGTGCAGAATAAATTGCTGTCCTTGATAAGGACAGGTAAAGCACAGTAAAAATAGTGAGAGAGTAAAATCACGATCACCATGGCACAAAGTAAACTGAAGAATGCTATTGGCCATGCATACATCGGTTACGAAAATGACCAGATGAATAGCAGAACAAACGACACTCAAACAAAAAAATCAAATGAAAGAAAGTAAAAGTTTTACGGCAACTATTTTAGTTGATCAAAATCCAGCGACAGCATTCACTGCTATTCAAAACTTTCGGGCCTGGTGGTCGGAAGTAATTGAAGGTAATACTGACAAACTCAATGAAACGTTTTTCTACCACTATAAAGACATTCACTTATGTAAAATCAAACTGATTGAAGTAATTCCAAACAAAAAATTAGTTTATCTGGTGCTAGACAATCAGTTTAATTTTATCGAAGATAAAACGGAGTGGATTAACACAAAGCTAATATTTGAAATAACAAGCGAGGGTAGCAAAACTAAGGTTCAGTTCACGCATGAAGGATTGGTTCCTGAATGCGAATGTTACAATGTTTGCAACGATGCCTGGAGCGCCTACATCAATAAAAGCCTTTACAATTTTATTACTACGGGCAGGGGCAATGCCAATCCAAAAGACAACGATGGATTTAATGCTGAGTTGGCTGAGAAATGGAAGTTGAATTAGCGATTGGACTCTTCCTGCGCAAGCGTTTCGCTTGTCTTTATTCTATTCAAGCGTCACGCTTATTGAGCAACCACCAAGAGTAGAAGGCCAAGCGAGACGCCAGATGAGGTTCGAAATAAAGCGAATTCCATTCTACACCTTACCTCTAAAGTACTGCACAATACAACCTGAGCGTATGCGCTACGTAATCAAAATCACGATTGGTCACTTTAACCCGTAATCGATTCTGATCAATATCTAAATCATCATTGACAATGGCTTTATCCATCTCTCCTAATGGTTGAATATCGATCACTTCGTCTTTAGCAGGTTGATAACCAAAATCGGTGAACGTGTCCGATGCGTTTAATAATTTCTTCGTTGAGCCGTTGACATCCAGCATGACAACGATTTTTAATTTTTCCATTTTCTTAAATTAATTGTCCTCGTTAGTATTCAATCTATTCTCATCAACGATTACTAATTTACCTAATTAAACACATCAATAAAAGAATGAATTCCATTCCGGAAATTCTTCAACTGATACTTTAATACCATAAATCGCAATGGGAAAGATTAAGATTACATTCCAATTGATTACAATCGGATGCATAACATTAATGTAGGCAACATAATGACATTGCGAAAATATTTAGGTAGGTGAAAATTTAATCTCGTTTTAATGTCTTTCTCTGGTATCCCGCCCGAGGCGGGATACCAGATCCAATACTTTTCTTATAAATGCATTCTTTTATTTTATCCGATACGATGTATTGGTCCAGTTCCATTCCCACGTTTTGCCGTTGTCGGGAGAAAAGGCCTGATACCAAACGGGTTCATTCGGATTGATTTTATCCCACACGAACATAACGATCACAGGTGTGCCCTGGTAAATATCCTTGCAATAAAACCGACCGATGGTTCCGTCAAATGAACCCACAACAGGAGGATCAAGGACACCGGTATTGCTGGCTACCCAATACAGATTCCACAATTTTGTTTTTGGGTTAAACAACCGCAGCGTAAATCCTTCGAATGGTTTTCCATCGATCGTTGCGCGATAGATATCGGTATTACCTAGTCCGTTGAGCATCATTCCAAAGTTTTCATCTGTCGATTCAAACTCACTCCACTCATTATTATTTTGCAATCGCGTTTTGAGTCGGCTGTGCTTCATGCGCCACTTGCCACTTAAGAATTCGAAGTCATGCTCGGAAGAAGTTTTCGATGCCGTAATTTCAAGATCTCCGGAAGAATTTACTTTAGCATTGGCCATCATCGGACCTGTTGGCCAATTAATCTGAGCGTTGACAGAAGCCACTGCTGACAGGATGAAGGTAATGGTTGTTAATGATTTGTTAAGATTCATGGTTTTATATTTTCTTTTTGGATGATCAGTTCAGTTTTAAATATCTATGATGTTGAACGGATAAGGATTAAGACTTGCCAATTTTTCTAGATTTTTTAATTTTCTGAATTATGAGTATCACACTTTAATAAAGTACAAATGGGTAAAAATTCTTATTTTTCTTCATGGCGTTGTTGTTGACTTTTCATTTTGTAATATCAACTTCTGCGCGTAAATTTATTTGCAAAAGTATGTGACATGAAAGCAGCATTTTTTAAACCCGATGTCAGAATTGAAAACTATGTGGAGAGGTATCTTGTTATTGAACATGATCACGTAAACGATCTTTTTACATTGCCGCTCTTTGCTAATGGGAAACCCACGTTGCTTTTTATATCGGCAAAAGGAAAGATTGGTAATGCTTCTGCTGCCTATCTTACGCTTTTCGGTCAAACTGTTACTCCTGAAATTTTAGAACTTACAGAAGACTTTACATTGATTGCCTATTTTTTTAAACCGTATGCCTTACTCTCTATTTTCAACGTGCCACCACAGGAATTGACAGATCATCCTATTGATTTGAATTTGTTAGCGCCTCAAAAAACAAGTGAACTTCAGGAACGATTATTAAATGCTGACACAACTGAGGGAAAGGTTGCCTTGCTGGATAACTACATCTGCTATTTAATATCCCACGCGAATGACAATCATACCATCGTTCAATATGCCACAACCAAAATTGTGCAAAGACCTTCAAAAGAAGTTTTGGTTTCCCTTCAAAAGGAATTGCATATTACGGAGCGAAGTTTTCAGCGCATGTTTGAAAAAAATATTGGTCTTGCACCAAATGCCTACAGGCGGATCTGCCAATTCAATGCTGCCTTTGAACAATTGAACAGGAGAACGTTTACTAAATTATCAGACCTGGCCTTTCAAAATGGTTATGCAGATCAAAGTCATTATATCCGTTCATTTAAAGAGTTCACGAACCTCACACCAAAAGACTATATGAATTTCGGTTCATAACGAGTATTGAAGGGCTGTCGGTTTTGTTCTATTTTGATTTTATGAGGCATTATACATTTGATGCATCATTCATTTAAACAATTAAAAAATGACCAATCCAATGTATCCTTGCTTATGGTTTGATGGACAAGCCAAGGCAGCAGCAGATCACTACTGCTCTATTTTTAAAGACTCGAAAATCACTACGGAAAATCCAATTGTGGTAACGTTCGAGTTAAAAGGGAATAAATTCATGGCTTTAAATGGCGGACCGAAATACAAATTTACCCCCGCGACTTCCTTTGTAATAGAGTGTGATACACAGGAAGAAATTGATTATTACTGGGCAAAGTTAGGAGAGGGTGGCCGATACGATCAGTGCGGTTGGCTCGATGATAAATTTGGTGTTTCGTGGCAAGTCGTTCCTGCCATTTTAGGTAAGCTGATGAGTGACCCGGCTAAAGCAGGAAGAGTAGTGGAGGCCTTTATGAAGATGTCGAAATTTGATATTAAAACATTGATGAACGCTTAATAAATGTTTTATATGTAATGAAAGTAATGGTCACTATTTATGGTGACCATTATTGTTTTCTGAACTTTACTCGTCTGGTTAATATGATAAGAAGGTAATCAACCTATAGTAATTGAATGTGAGCATGTTTGATAGTTACACCGACAAGGACTGAAAAGCCATAAGAAATTTGGTACTTTGCTTCATAATCACTGATGACGTACTATACTAAATGAATTCTGTCCTGATGAAATACACCAGTCTATTTCTACTCGTGATGACATTGACATTATCATCAGAGGCACAACCTTTTTCACCATACGACTGGGCAACGTACTATGCATTAAAAAAAACACAGGATATAAAAATTGATGGAGAATTGGAAGATTGGAAAGAGGTAAAAGGATTTTCACTTGATCAAGAAAAATATTTTTTTGTCGGCCAGGGAATGTCTTCTTCAAAGTGGAAAGGAGTGACGGATTTGTCTGGAAATTTTAAGGTACAATGGGATGAAGCTTACATTTATATTGCCATTGAAGTTTGGGATGATAAGGTTACTACACCCCATGGCGCGCTTGTAAAAGACAATACATCCGGTTCATGGGATGATGACGGGATTGAAATTATGTTTGATCACGATGGTTGTGGTAAATCCAGGTACTATGTCGGTGACCTGATGCACCATGAATATCACTTTGTGTATGATGACAAAACACCTTTTGTATTCGACAACTTCTGGGTGCCTGATGTGAATGCAGCACAACCTATGTTTACGCTGCCGAATGGAGACCAGGAACCACTTGCTTATGCCGGTGAAACCATGTCTAAAAACAATGTGACGGAAAGTTTTTCCAATTCACCTTACTATGGAAATTATCGTTTTAAGCGTACACAAAAAGGATATAACCTTGAATTAAAAATGAAATTGCCGGGCACTGTAATGAAACCCATTAACAACGGTGGTCACAAAATTGGTTTTGACATCTGTATAAATGATAACGATGAAGGTAAGGACCTGCTAAAGCAGCAGCTTCATTGGTCAGGAATGAATGGTATTTTCTGGCGCGATTGTAAATATTTCGGCACATTGATTCTGCTTGAAAGATAGGTGGCTTAGAAGTATATTATAACTTTTCTAACACCGGCTGTGTAACATTGCCTGTCCGGGTGATATGATTATTATTATATTTAAAATCAATCTCATCATAATCTCACGCTATGAAGAACATCATTTTATTTTCAATTCTATTATCATCTACAAGCGTTTTCGCTCAAAATTCAATTCAGGGTTTTACCGAAGAATCGGCAAAGACAGAACGTGCATTGGAACAACAGTACGATAGTTATCTCAAAGCTTCCAACCTTGACCAATGGATGAAATATTTGACTTCTCATCCTCATCATCTTGGTTCTGCCATGGGCAAGCAATATGCTGAATGGATGCGTGATCAATTCAAAAGCTGGGGATACGAAGCGGAGATTGAAACTTTTAAAGTTTTATTCCCTACACCAAAAGTGAGATCGCTCGAAATGATTGCCCCTACCCGGTACGTAGCAAAGTTAGCTGAGCCACCACTTAAAGAAGACGCTACCAGCGGACAAACAAAAGAGCAACTTCCAACATACCATGGCTTCTCAGCTGATGGAAACGTTACTGCAGAATTGGTATTTGTGGGCTACGGTGTGCCCAGTGATTATGATGAGCTGGACAAACTGGGTATCGATGTGAAAGGAAAAATTGTCATTGCGAAATACGGTGGATCATGGAGAGGTATAAAACCAAAAGTAGCGCAGGAAAAAGGAGCGATCGGATGCATCATCTATTCTGATCCGAAGAATGATGGGTACTATCAGGGAGACGTATATCCGAAAGGTCCATTCCGGTCATCGTTAGGTGCACAACGTGGATCCGTACTGGATCTTCCTGTTCGTCCCGGAGATCCTTTAACACCTAATGTAGGAGCAACGGAAAATGCAGTTCGTCTTGAAAGATCACAGGCCGATAATTTGATTCACATACCAGTAATTCCCATCGGTTACGAAGATGCCCTTCCTCTTTTGAGCGCACTTGGTGGGCCAGTTGCACCGGAATATATGCGTGGTGCTTTGCCAATAACCTACCATGTAGGACCGGGTCCGGTACGCGTACATTTGAATTTGGAATTTGATTGGAATTTGGTTGATTGTCATAATGTAATTGCAAAAATGAAAGGCACTGAATTTCCGGATGAGTGGGTAGTTCGTGGCAATCATCATGATGCATGGGTTAACGGAGCGAGTGATCCGATTAGCGGAATGGTGGCACTGATGGAGGAAGCACGAGGTGTAAGTGAGTTGATAAAAAATGGATGGAAGCCAAAACGCACCATTGTCTATTGTGGATGGGACGGTGAAGAGCCAGGATTACTCGGTTCAACGGAATGGGTTGAACATCACGCAAAGGAATTACAGACAAAAGTTGTAGCCTACATAAACTCAGATGGTAATGGCAGAGGCTTTTTGTATGCAGAAGGTTCTCACACGTTGGAGCAAATGGTAAGTGATGTGGCACGAGATGTAACGGATCCTCAAACGCATATCAGTGTATTGGAGAGAAGAAAGTCTGCGATGGCAGCCAGTAGTTTATCTATCAAGGAAAAGAAAGAAATTCTCAGTTCCCCCTCAATGACGATTGACGCATTGGGTTCTGGTTCCGATTACAGTCCGTTCATTCAGCATTTAGGAATACCAGCACTCAACATTGGATTTGGTGGTGAAGATGATGGTGGAGAATATCATTCTATTTACGACTCCTATGATCTTTACAAAAGGTTTAAAGATCCAAAATTTGAATATGGTATTGCCTTGGCGAATACGTGTGGTCACATTACTCTTCGATTAGTAAATGCGAATATATTACCGTTTGATTTTAAAGGCTTTCACAAAACGGTAAGCGTTTATGTTAACGAACTGACATCACTGGTAGATAATATGCGAGAATCTACTGAAGTTGAAAACAAGATGATTAATGAAAACCGGTACAGGCTGGCAAGTGATCCAACCAAAACATTTGTTCAGCCGAAAGCAAAAGAAGCTGTTCCGTATTTAAACTTTAGCAATCTTCTTAATGCTGTAGCAAGTCTTGAAAGAAGCTCTACAACTTATGCTGATTTGCTGAAGGCTAACCCTAACCCGAATACCAATCTCGAGAAATTGAATGCGCTACTTTTCACGGCAGAACAAAAATTGATAGTCGAAGCCGGATTACCACGCAGGCCATGGTTCAGACATAGCATCTATGCACCGGGTTATTATACTGGCTACGGTGTAAAAACTCTTCCGGGGATTCGGGAAGGTATTGAACAACGAAACTGGAAAGAAGCACAAGAGCAAATTGAAATCGTGGCGAGCAACGTGATCAAATACACTAAGCAAATAGATGAGGCTGCTGCTATTTTGAAGATGAGGTAATCCCAGCACTGGTGTAATCTCTGTTTAGAAAAAAGATAGGGGATTATGATGAAGATTATTTAGTTTAGGGAAGGAATTAAAAATAATAAGAGGATACAAGCGATATTGCTTATCCAATTGTTGCCAGCAATGCCGCCAGACAATTTATTTATGAGACAACTAATTTTAATTTTACTTATTGGGACAATCGGGCGGTGTAACGCTGGGGCGTTCGATATAGACACGATTGACAATTGGCAAATCTATAACGGGGCCGAGTTAATTTTAGCGGGACACGATTCTCCACTGGGGACAGTTTTTCACGGAACAATCAAGAAGACAGAGTTAAGAGGTTTAGTAATTCAATTCAATCATGATGTTAATTACATTGATGACTTAGAAGTGACCGTTGACATTATGGACGAACAAGGAAAAAATATTCTGACTAAAAAATTTAGAACAAATTCGGGGACAAGATTGACAATTGAAAAGAAAGAACTGGGACTATTGGCAACTACGCTGATAACGATCAGATATCAAGAGAAAAGAAAAAATGGGACGGACAAAATTCTTGGAGAAATTAGATTCATATAAGGCAGCACAGGTTGTCAACAAAATGTATAAGATACAGCGTGTAGTAGCGGTTCGTCCGTTAACAACTTTTTGAGCATGTAACCGAATGGAAAAAAAAGGGATATCACGAAAAAAAAGAAGATCTGGTAAGAAGCTGGCGTGGGATTACTATGACCACAACGGCAAGTTAATTTCGAATCAAAAAATAATAGAACGCTGCAATAAATTAGTGCTGCCACCTGCGTGGGAGGATGTAATAATCTCTCCTAATCCTAAGGCACACCTGCAAGCCACTGGCAAAGATGCGAAAGGACGTTTGCAATATCGTTACCATGAAAATTGGACGAAAGCCCGTGCAGCGGAGAAGTTTGATGGCATGATCGCATTTGCACAAATACTCCCTTCCATCCGGAAAAAAGTTGAATTAGATTTGAAACTGAAAGGAATGCCCAAAGATAAAGTGGCAGCCTTAATCGTCAAGTTAATCGATCTATATCATTTCCGTGTGGGCAATGATGAATATGCAAAAGCAAACAAGTCCTACGGATTGACTACCTTAACGAAAGGGCATATGAGCATTGATCGTTCAAAAACAGCGGAAGGAAAAATGGATGCTGTTTTCGAATTCATAGGAAAATCAGGAAAGCTTTGGAAAAGAAGAATTTGGGAAGACGAGCTTGTCATGCTCATTAAGGCATCGGGAGAAATGGGTGTTGTAAAAAAGAACCAGGATCTTTTTCGGTATGAAGACAAAAACGGAAATGATTTTGATATTAAGTCCAATCACATCAATGAATACCTGGATGACATTACGACCACGCACGAGAAAGTAACTGCTAAAGATTTTCGTACCTGGGCAGCCACGTGGAAAACGGCTTCACGACTTTCTAAACAATTGGATCCGGACACCGTGACGGCCAGAAAAAGAATTTCAAATGAAGTTGTCAAAACAGTAGCATCTGATTTGGGTAATACACCTACGGTATGTCGATCCAGCTACATTCATCCCACCTTATTATCGGACTGGACAGAAGGCAGCTTTCGATCCAAGTGGAGTAAAGCAAGCCGAGGTAGAAAAGTGAAAGGATTGTCGAAAGAGGAAACCATTACGCTTCAATACTTGCAAGTTTAGCTTAATAAAAATATCATTCTTTTTTTTCAAACTAGTGCTAGCATTGAGCAATGGCATTGTGTGATTTTTTTTGCATTTCTAATCTTATGTTAAGAAAGGCACACACTATGGAATCTTTAAAATGAATACTTTTGATAAACAGAAAGAGTATGATTGTGCTAAAGGGTAAGTTCACCATATGTTTGATCGTAGTCCTCTTCACGTGTTTACCGTCTTCAGGGTTGGCACAAGAAAAAGCAACAAGCAAAGATTCCGTCATCTTCAGACGCATATACCGTGACACTATTATTTATCGGTATGATACCATTCGCATTAAGTATTATGTACATACCGACACGGTGTGGACTTCCGCAGATCAGGTTAGTGCTGATTCTAAAAAAAAGAGAACTAGATACAACCCAAATAACTGGGGCATTGGGCCATCGGTTGGAGCATATTACTCGCCTTATAATGGCTTTGATATTAATATTGGTTTTGGTATTCAATATTATTTATTTGCTGTCCCCAATTTCAGGAACCCGCATTTAAGGAATAAAAAGGAACATCATAAATAAGTAACGCCTCACGCAAATGTTGTGTGAGGCCAACACTTAGTTGATTTGTTTGTAGCCTTCAGTTACATCTGACTAGTGTTCCACTAATAATAATCTCGAATATATCTTATTACCAATACTGGCTTTTAGTACATAACATCCAGCCGGTAATTGTCGCACGTCAACTGAGCCTGTTTCATTTACCTTTGTCTGCAACACGACCTGACCTAAACCATTGACAATAGTTACTTGCATCTCTTTGTTTGGGAATAGTTCTATATACAAAATATCTTTTGCCGGTATCGGATACATTTCTAAACTACTTTCTTCTCCTTCGGGAATGTCAGTAATAACAGAGCAATCTAAATGGAGGGATTGCAGTGTGCTGGTTATGTCCGTGTATCGTTGTGCTGCAAACTCTTTCAACCCCGGTTTGTTTTCCCAGGTTGTTGCTGCATTGGTTTCGAAAGCTTCATAAGAATAATCGAGAAAGGGATCGACCTCCATCAATGGTTTTATCATGGCGACCTCATTATCTACTAAAGCATTGAAAGAAGCATTCGAGAGGAGTGGCAACAGCTCACAATATTTGCGCAGGAAACGGTTATAAAACTCCGGAACATTCAGGATGCGCTTAATCAATATCGGGTAATCTTCAGCGCTTATGTTTATCGGTTTTGCATCTTCGCGCCAACTTAGATTATAATCCCAGGGCACCCAATGAAATTTACCATTCACTTCCGCCAGGTAATAATTTCTCCCCGAGTTTCCATACCAATCCAAATTATTAATAACCACTTCGAATGCCAGAATCTGTAAATATTCATCAACATCAAATACGGCTTGTATCTCATTCCGAAAGCTGGCATCCGGTGTATGATTTAATACATCCAGAAAGTGAATAAGCGAAGACCAATCATTCGTCTTCTGATGGTTTTCTAATTCCAAAGACTCATAATAATCTTCCTGATTATTACTGATCCAGTCGAACACAAAACCACCTGAACCTTTGCTTTGCTGCACGTACAAGTTTCCCTCATGATTGCCGAAATTTACATCCAGAAATGTATTATCCACTTGTTCAACAAGGCGGTATAAGCCCAGGTAGGTGTTATCCATATATACTTTGGCATACGCGGTTCGTGGTGCTTTAATGCCTAGCAATCTTAATAGGTTATAGCTAATGTTTTCACGAACAAATGAAGGATCGCCCGAACCATTGTGAAGATTAAATTTACTGAGCCCATCATATTCCTGGTCTTTGTATTTGTTGAGATCAATCTTGATTGGCTTCTTAACAGAATTCCACCAGGAATTAAAACCCTTGTATCGAACGCCAATGGTATCCATCACGGTTCCGTCAATGGTTAACAACGAAGTTGCATACGGTATTTTTCGAGTTTGTATCTGACCAAACCCAAAAGACAACAAGTAATTTTTTGTGAGCGTGTCGGTTAATGATTCGTAAAGAGAGGAGATTTTGATCTCATGAATTTTTGAATTGTCGAACAGCTGCTGACCGGGAGTTTGAGAGAAGCAAGGATAGACAATAAGCAGGACAAAAATAAAAGCAAAGACAGTATAGTTCCGCATGAGATTGACATATGGAATCATAGACACCTGAAACAAGAAAAAGGTTGGAGGACCGAATGGAGTAATCCCGTTCTGTATTTACTTTAACTATTCCATTGTTGATACGATATTTTGTTTCAACAAAAAAGCATTCCTATTGACCTTTGATTAATTCGTTACAAATCACAGAATAGAAATGTAAAACGAAAAAAAATCAGTTGATAATCACCTTCGTAATTATTTTCTTCCAGCCACTAACTGCTGAAATGAAATAAATACCAGGTGTCTTTTGTGATTTTTGCATTTCTAACTTCACAAAACCCGTTGCACCCGTATTTATAATTTGGGAGGTCATTGGCTTACCCATCACGTCATACACACTTAGAACTACATCGACTTCTTTATTATATCCCTCTAAGTTTATAAAGAAAACATCTTCGTTAACTGGATTTGGATGTACAACAATTGTCGGATTTAAACCGGGTATCAAATCAACCAAAACAATTTTTGAATATGTAAAATCGTTATCAAAGTCAGTTTGCTTAAGTCGATAGTAAGAACGCGACTTGTTCCGAACGGCTATCAGTCTTCTCCGAAGGAGTTCTCCGACCAAGAAGATCTCGTAGCATTCATATTCAGGAACTAAGTCCACATGCGTCATACGGATTTGTGTTTTGTTATCCTGTTTGGAGATGTCAAAAATAATTGTGGTGTCGGTCCATGCGCTTTCGTCTTTTGTGAACTTAAAGTAGTTGTCCATTACAAACCAGAGTGATTGCGATGGTTATTGGAATAATTAATAGCTTAATGAAAACACCATAAAGTTAATTATATTGATTTCCCCATCACCTTAATCAGTTCATCGATTTCCTCAAGTCTTTGCAATTTTTTTCATAACTCCATCAGGTCAAATTAATTAAAAGATAATAAACACTGGATTTCCCTACAAACGTTCTTACTTTCAAAACCTTTAAGGTATAGATCCCACTACAAGCGCCAATGGAAAACATTCCCATAAGGAACATTAAAGCAAATCCAAAAAAGCAGCACTTTGCTGAAAGCTTTAGCATACGAGATATTCGTGATCTACTGGATGGAAAAGACATGGTTCAGGAGCTTCACCGACATGATTTCTTTTATGTTCTGTCACTTGAAAAAGGAAAAGGGAATCATGAGATCGATTTTGTATCGTATGAAGTTCGTGACCATTCTGTCTTCTTCATGCGTCCTGGTCAGGTTCATCAGCTCACATTGAAAGCGGGGTGCAGGGGATACCTAATGGAATTTAATGCTGATTTCTATTATCCTTATGATACGGTATCACAACAGATGTTGCGTAAGGCAAGTAGCAAGAACCTTTGCCAGCGCGATGCCAACACTTTCAAAAAGTTACTTCCAATATTGAATTCTATTTTTCACGAGTATACTAATCAAGAGGAAAATTATCAGGAAGTTATTAAAGCGAATCTGGGGATATTCTTCATTGAACTTGTGCGTCATCGGCAGAATCTCAAAAGTCCTTTGAACAAATCAAACACCTACACACATGATCGACTTGAAGAATTCTTGGAACTTTTAGAAATTCATATTTCAACGCACAAGCAAGTTTCTCAATATGCTGATATGTTGAATCTTTCCACATATCAGCTTAATGCGATCACGAAGTCAGCGCTGGGGAAGACATGTTCAGAAGTTATTGACGAATACAGTATTCTGGAATCCAAAAGATATCTATTGGCAACCACGAATCAGATAAGTCAGATTGCTTATCATCTGGGCTATGAAGATGTTTCTTATTTTATTCGGTTCTTTAAAAAGCATACTGGATATACACCAGAGGTGTTTAGAAATAATTTTAAGTAAGTCCCATTCAATTTCATTTTTGTCCTATTCTGCACAGCATATCTGAAATTACTTTTGTGAATGATTCCGATGATTATCGGGACACAATTCAAAAAAAGTAATCCGTATGAAAACAAAAATGAAATTAATTGCATCCCTGAAGATATGGGTTGTAATCTACCCATCGATCACGTTGTTTCTTTACCTCTTTGGTGAGACAATGTCTGCTTTGCCGCTGTATCAAAAGACATGTATATTAACACTTTCATTAGTTCCCTGGATCGTGTTTGTGGGTGTGCCCTTTGTGGATTTAATCATCAATGTAATTTCACCGAAAGCAGACAAACGGTAAGTTCAACTGAACTTGGTAAGGAAAATTCACCAAATCATCATAGTATAATGTATCAGGCAAAGTGGGGTTGAATTGTCAACCTTACTTTACCTTTTTTGATTGACAGCATTTTTAAAACATAATTGAATGAAGGATCATAAACATTTTGACGTAATAATAATAGGAGGGAGTTATTCTGGACTTGCAGCGGGAATGGCTCTTGGAAGAGCATTGAAACAAGTGTTGATTATTGACAATGGCAAGCCTTGTAATATACAAACCCCTTATTCACACAATTTCATAACGCAGGACGGTAAAACACCAAAAGAGATTTCAACACTCGCCAAACAGCAAGTAGAAAGATATAGCACTGTAGAGTTTTTCAATGGATTAGCAACAAACGGAATTAAAACTGAAAACGGATTTGAAATTCAAACCGCCACAGGTGAAGTATTTAGCGCAAAGAAATTAATTTTTGCAACCGGTATTAAAGATATAATGCAAGACATTGACGGATATGCCGAATGTTGGGGTATCTCGGTAATTCACTGTCCGTATTGTCATGGGTACGAAGTAAACAATGAACGAACTGGAATTTTGGGCAATGGAGAGTATGCTCTTGAATTCTTAACTCTTATTTCAAACTGGACAAACGACTTAACATTATTTACAAATGGCAACTCAACCTTGACATCCGAACAAACTGCAAAGATTGGACGCCATGAAATAAAAATAGTAGAAACAGAAATTGAAAAGCTGGATCATGTGAATGGACATCTTCGAATGATCGTTTTCAAAGATGGTACTATATCTTTTCTTAAAGCCTTATATGCACGTAGCCCTTTTGAGCAACATTGTACAATTCCCGAAACCTTTGGATGCGAATTGACTGAAGATGGATACATTAAAACGGATGCATTTCAAAAGACCACTGTTCAAGGAATTTTTGCTTGTGGTGACAATACTACCCGCATGCGCACAATTGCAAATGCTGTAGCCATAGGTACTACAGCGGGAATGATGGCGAATAAGGAAATTGTTTTTGAAGAATTTTGAACAACTGTATTTTCCTGATAGCGTTCACAAGTCTTCCATCGTGGTTTGGATCGATGGAAGACTTGTGATTAAATGTTTCTGCTATTTAATCTTCTTAAGTCCTTTCGATTTATCCTTTACTTCCTGGTCTGACTTGTTGGATTTATTCTTCACTTTATCCTTCACTTTATTCTTATCCTTCACCTTGTCTTTCTCTTTCTCTTTGTCCTTATCCTTATCCTGGTCATTGTTATAATACTGATCGTTATCATCATTATCCCAATCCGATTGGCTTTCATCAATGTCTATATTAATGTCGTCCATGTCAATCTCAATGGGTTCAATCTCAATTGGCTCGATGTTGATATCCAGATCAGGTATGTTAATAACGACAGGTTCAATATCGATGTTAAGGTCAGCGAGGTTGATTTCGATTGGTTCAATATTAATTTCCAGCCTCTCAAGAGAAGCCTCTACTGATTCCATTGCCTCCCTGATTGCAGATTCAATGGATGCTTCCAGTGTTTCTTCATCAATGTTGATTTGGATGTCAAGATTCCGAAGTTGAGATCCACCGGCTATTCTTCGTAAGCCAACTGTTTTAGACGATTCTGTTTTGCTTTCGTCTTTTTGGGTGGTAGTGCTTGTGTCTTGTGAAAAACCGGGGATAGCAACGAGGCCAAGGAAAAGGCAAGAAAAGAGGATGCGGTTAGAGAGTTTCATGTGTATTGAATTTTGGGTACTCCTTTAGTACTTCGGCTATTTGAAAAGGTTACATACTAATTTAGAATACAGCAAATCATTGTCGCTGTACAAGAATTAAACCCTCCATAAATTACTCACTAGTATTCTATCGATCGCTTTTCAATCGCTTATTATACTCGAGCTGCAAACCATTTACAGAAGCTTCGTAAGCCGTTCGATCACCAAATACTTCAGGGCGATAGGGATCGCCTGGTTTATGCTTATCGTGTAAGCCAAACTGACTCGCGTGAGACGATACCCAAAGATCGAATTGAAGTTTCTTCAAAGACTGCAACGTGTATTGATAATCTTTACCAACATTCGGATAGGCAGGCATGCCTGAGATTCTGGTTTGGGAAAGAATAGTCGGCATGTTCACAATCAAAACTTTCCAGGAACGTTTTTCGTCCTTTACGTCAATTAAAAAACTGGTAGAACCTTTGGTATGACCGGGATGGTGAAGCACCAACAATTTTGTTTCTCCTATTTGTATAGTATCACCATCATGCAACAATCGGTCAGCTTTAATCGGTGCAAATGTGATGCCCTTACCACCGAACACAAAGTCTGAGTTTCCACCATCGGCCAGTACTTGTTCATCACCTTCATGCACCATCATTTTTGCACCTGTCAGTTTTTTTATTTCTGCAAGGCCAGCCACGTGATCATAATGCGCTTGTGTAGTGAGTAAGATTTTAATATCGCTAAACTTAAAACCCAATGCTTCAACATTTTTGCGGATCAAAGGAACCGATTCTGCTAAGCCAGAATTGATAAGCACATTTCCTTTTGGAGTTGCAATGAGATAACATGCCAGATCATAGGTACCTACATAATATAAATTACCAGCAATACGAAAGGGCTCGTATGGTTTTGACCAGCTTGAGTCATAATATGGAAGCGGTGAGGGATTTTGCCCGAACGAAACAAAAGCGAACGATAGAAATAATGATACTATAATGGAGCAACGAAATACTTTTAGCATGTTGAGAAATGTTTAGATACCAAAAGTAAGAATAGTGACGTGAACTTTTGCATCACCGATGCTCATCAATGGTACGAAAAAGGAATTAAGAATATATTCCCAAAGGCGATCACTTTCGTTCGGTTTAGAACATAGCTCAACCCATAAATCCATCGTGCAGAGAATAAATAAGCATTATCTTTATTGGCATAGCGTTGGTAATAACTGAACGGTCAAAAATTCATTTAATAAAAATTCTGATCAACCCTTGATTTAATCCTTCATCACTATGCTAAAAATCAAATTCTTCCCAGTATTACTATTCCTCGTAAACATTTCAATGTCGGCTTGTGGCCAGGCACAACAACCTTCTTCCGATTTACAAAGCAGGATCAGGCAAGTAGAAGAAAATCTTGCCGGGATGATAAGAATTGAGGGGCAAGGCAAGTGGAAGCTCGAAGAACGTATGGCACATTACAAAGTACCAGGTTTAAGCATGGCGGTTATTAAAGATTATAAGATTGATTTTGCAAAATCGTATGGATTTGCAGATGTCAGCGAAAATAGAAAAGTGATACTAGAGACCGTATTCCAGGCAGCCTCAATAAGTAAATCGCTGAATGGCGTTGGAATCTTGAAACTCGCTCAGGATGGAAAAATTGATTTGAACACTGACATTAACAATTATCTCACCTCCTGGAAATTTCCGTATGACGATGTTTCGAAAGGAAAGAAAATAACCATTAACAACTTATTATCTCACACAGGCGGACTCTCGGTTCACGGCTTCCGTGGTTATGCACCAGATGAGCCGTTGCCAACATTAATCGAGATATTGAATGGACAAAAGCCAGCGAATTCGGATGCTGTACGTTCTATGTTCGAGCCTGGCCTGAGACCGGAATATTCGGGCGGAGGAACTACAATTACACAACTTATCGTTACGGATATCACACATATTCCGTATGACGAGTTCATGTCAAAGAAAGTGTTAAAACCTTTGGGTATGAATAGCAGCTTCTTTACCCAGCCACCACCTCAAGCCAAAAAGTCTGTTTTGGCCACTGCTTATCGGGAAGATGGGAGTGAGGTTAAAGGTAAATTTCATATTTATCCTGAGCAGGCCCCTGCCGGACTTTGGACCAACCCAACAGACTTGTCGAAGTACATTATAGAAACGCAATTGTCGCTGGAAGGAAAATCTGCAAAGATACTTTCACAATCCTTTACCAAGATCAGGCTCACTCCTTACCTTGATAAGGTTGCGTTGGGAGTATTCATTCACGATTTAGATGGAAACGAATATTTCGAACATAGCGGAGGTAACGAAGGCTTTCGTTGCATCTATATGGGAAGTATGAAAGGTGGTAATGGTGTTGTTGTTATGGTCAATTCGGATAATGGGATGATTTTACAAGAAATTGTCAACAGCGTTTTCTCTGTCTACGGATGGGATGGATTCAACCCAACTACAAAGAAAATTGTTTCTCTAACTCCTCAGCAATGGAAATCTCTGGATGGTCTTTATGAACTTGAAGGTGACAAGAATCTCCACTTGCAATTTACTTCTCAACAGGATAAACTCATTTTGAAGCAGCTTTGGGATGGAAGAGAAATTACGTTTGAAGCTGAATCCGAAGTGGAATTCTTTTGTAAGGATTTCCCCTTCCCACTTAAATTTACCAAGAATGCACAAGGAGAAAGCACGCAAGTACTGGCATTTGAAAAGGATGTATGGATAAAGGTGAAAGAGAAATAGTAGCATTACATTGAAACCAATTCACACAACGTTAAAACCGAAAATCAGATTGGAGTCTTGTTTGTTTTAATATAATCCGACAATGCAGCATGATAAACCGACTGCCCTTTCTTCAATTTCTTTTTGTAAATCTTTTGGAGGGCGGGATCCTTCAAGACAGACTGAGCGTACGCGACTGCTTTCTTAAACTTTGTATTGGCTTTCTTTTGAGGAGCAGACAATTTCACTTTGCTGCGATCAGGTCGTTTTGAAATAACTAATCCGTACTGATACTGTTTCAAAATCACATTACCTACAGATCCGCTGAGGGCTTCAATCAATGCATTTTTCTTGCTATAGCCATATGCTAAAGATAATGAATTGTTCCTGTAAGGATTCAAGCATTAGCCGTTCATTAGCCGTTCATCAACCGTCTTACCTTGCTGTACCCTCTATGCTACATCGGTGAAATTTCTTTTCATTATGACTTCGCCTGGATTCACTTTTAATGCATTCGCAGATTTCGGATTGTGATGACACAGACCGAGGAGGAGTGCTTTTCCGCTTCCAATGTTTGAAACTATTTTTCTAAAGCAGCACAGTCCAGTGTTATTTTTAATTTTTTAACAGCAAGGTTTCAGGTAAACGTGTAATGCTCATGATCTCGATATCGCGGTAAAATACTTCAGCACCTTCACTTTGCAACTGTATTTTTCCTTTTTTCAATGGCATATCTTTGCCATCATCACCTGGCTGACGAGAATGAAATAACGTCATCACCGTTTTTCCGTTCACAACATGTACACTGGTGTCACCAAAACAATATACCTCCAGAACATTCCACTCCCCGTATGGCTTTTCAGCATCCGGATATTTGAAGCAACGCTTTCCTCCGGCTTTTCCCTCGCCAAAAGTTTGGAGCGGTGCAGCAGGATCAAATCTGAATTCTCCAGCTTTGATTTCCGTAGCAGGAATATCAACAATACTTTCGGCTATAGTCCAATAATCACCACAGTCACCTTCCTGAACTTGAAATTCCTGTGATCTTAGCCAGGAACCATAACCGGCTCCATGCGGACCTACTCCATGATACAAAAGCCCGCTGTCACGCTTAGCATTTTTTCGTGGTGCCCATTTTAGTTTTCCCCACTTGAATGCAAGCCGAAGATGATAATTTGAAAACTCATTTTGCGTTGATATCCCACCAAAATCCTCTCCTGAAATTCTCAATGCAGGTTTATTATCTACCGTAACTATAGAAAAAGTTTTTCGAGGGTCAGTATTAATTCCTAACGGAGCGCCCACTTGCTTTTCTGTAAGTGTATCAAATACAGCACCCAGATAGGTATCCCAACCCGTGAGGTCCTTTCCATTCATCAAAGGCCTCCATCCTGATGTTGAAGTCTGTGACTTTTGTGCAGTTTTACATCCCAAAAAGACAACAAAAACAATCAAAAAAAACACCAGGTACCTTCGCATCATTTTAATATTTTGTTCCATTTTAATTTAAGATAGTATTGATTAAAAATACAATGTTTAAAAAACAAAGTGTGGAAAGTTTATTTGCCAACTGCAAACGTATTACACCACACGAATCTATAATTGTTTCTTTTTGTATACTTCCAATAAACTACAGCGATGATTTTTGAACGCGTTTGCATCGGATCAATATATGATGCTGAAAGGTGCCAATGCAAAGTTGAAGACTGGTCAACTTAACCAACATAAGGAGGCAGTTCAATGCGGCTATGACACTCGCTATGCACATCAAGGTTAATATCAATTGCGTTGGCAGATGTATGTCAGCCTAACACCAAAGATAAAAGTATTAGCCATTTCATCAACCATCTTGCTTTGCTGTATCCTCTATATCACAAGGGTGAAAACTGATTTAACTATGACTTCGTTCGGATTCACTTTTAACGCATTTGCAAGTTTCGATCTGTGAGCATACAGGCCAAGGAGGAGATAGACAGCTGCTACTTCAAATGCGTCATCGTAATTATGACTATTTACTAATGTTATTGCATTAGCCAAAAAGGCTTCTGTTTTTGCCTTCCTTGATGAAGAGGAGCGGAACCAGTCAAAAAATTCCATTGCGTTAATTTAATACTATGAAATGAAAAACTATAATAAATAAAAAGCCCTCCAACGTTAAGCTTCGGAGGGCAATGTAGCCCTGAGGTCACGAATATAGAACCAGTTCATTTAAAATTTGACCGAATT